>JBBRHN010000266.1:0-4091 GCA_038222685.1 Chthoniobacterales bacterium
GGAGGCAGGATTTTCGCCGCGTCCCCATGCCAAGCCGTTCGCGCCATACAAGACACGCCAAGGCAACGAAACCGCCTGCCATTGCTGCCCGTTTCGCTCAAAAAGTTGCATTTGCCCGGTGGTGGAGTTCCAGTCATCGGCGATGGAGAGGGCGAGTTGCTCGCGGGCAAGGGCGAGACCGGCGGCGGCAAAAAGAGCGGCGAGGACGAGTGGTTTCATTTTCGAACCACGTCGGACAAAGCGCTGGGGAGGACTCGCGCCCCGTCTCCACCGAGTTTGGCATCAACGACCTCAAGGCGACGAATCAAATCCACGACATCGCGGCGCGCATACGGTCCGCCAGCCGCCTGGCAAAAATGCGTGCGGCAACCAAATGGGCGCGCCTCATAAATGCGGCACCGGGCCGTCGCCGGGTCGAGCATGGGACAGGCACCGTCAGCGCGGCTCGCGACAAATGTCCGCCCTGCGGCACGAAGTCCACGACGTGCAACGAGCGCCTCGCCGCGCGTGAGGTGCGGCACTTTTCCCGTCAGCAAAAACTGACAGCATTCCGTCCGCAAAGTGCACGAGCGCGAGATCGCCCGATCCGCGAGTTCCCGATAAACCGCACGCACCTCCGCCTCGGCTTCCTTCTCCAAAACCGCATCTGGATCGCGCGCCGGCATTTCTCAAGGAGCCGTAGCACGTTTCCGGCGGAATGCCCAGAACGCCGACAGCGCAAGACAAATCAACCCAAAGGTGCCCGGCTCGGGTATCGCCGTGAAGTAAAGTAGTGTTTCGTTTTCCACATGTCCGAACGAAAAATAACCGACAGGAAAAGCCGAGGTGGGAAACGAAAAAAGTGCTCGTTCAAACGCGGATACTCGTCCGGAAAAAGTCAACACCGTCCACTCGTGGTCGGTGTTCCAAAACGCGTTTCCGCTGTTGGGATCGAGACCGTCGCCGAAGTCGAAGAGGAGGCTCACCGCCAGACCTGAAGCGTAAATGCCGAAGGTCGCCTCGGGATTGGTGAGGTTGATCGAGTTCCAGTCTACGCCAGAGTTTCCGCCCGTGTTGTCCACAAGTGTATCGAGAGACCAGATCCAAGCTGCGCCATCGTCGGGAGTGACGAGCCCATCGATTGTGAACGAGCCGGCACCTGAGGACGGATCTGCGGCGATGTAACCGTCGAGCGTGACATTTCCCGTAATCGTTCCGGCACCTTGAAGAGTCGCACCTTGGATGGGCCCGCTGTTGTTGGTTGCACTCTGGATGTTGATGTTTCCAATGGTGCCGCCGTTGAGAGTCACGGTGGAAAGTGCTTGGGCCACGATCGTGCCACCGACTGCGCCAGGGCCATTGACGGCGAGAGTTGCGCCAGCGAGAACGCTGACAGGATTTGAGGTGCCGAGCGCTGAAGCCGCGTTGACAGCCACGGTGCCCGAGTGAATCGAGGCCGATCCTGTAAGCGCCGGCGAGGAAGCGTTGAGCTCAAGCGTGCCAGCCCCAAACTTCACGAGCCCTCCGGATCCGACGAGTGCCGCATTGATCGTTCCGCCGCTCTGGCTGGTGTAGATGGCTGCCTGGCTGGCACCGAAGTCGATCGTCGCGGTGGCAACTGTGCCACCGTTCAATATCAACCCGGCGGGCGTGCCCATGGAGTTCGAGCCGACGGACAACGCAAAACTGCCATTGATTGTCGTGGCGTTCACCTCAATCGTGTAGGCCGAGGCATTAGCCGAGAGTGTCTGCGCCGACGTCGCTCGATAGATCGTGGCCGACGTCGAATCCGAGATGTTTCCACTAAATGTCACCGCGCTTCGAAAACCTTCCGTCACATCGTAGGTCAGAAAACGTCCGTCGCCCGAGGGGCCACTTGCTCCCACGATGTTGCCGCCTACTGTTCCATTCGTCACCAGAGGCAGGTTGGCACCGGAACCCTTGACCAGCAGTTTCTCGGTGCTCCCAAGGTCGCCCGCAGCAATAACCAGAGTCGGTGCCGACCCGCTACCGACGAGGTTCGAAACGCCGTTGCCGTCGTTGCCGCCGAGCGTCAATGTGAGGGACGTGTTGTTCCCACGCGCGAGAGAGATTTGATTGGCTGCCGAAAAAGTCACCTGTGCTCCATCGGCGGACGGCGAATCGGCACGCGAGGCAACGGCGAGGTTTACGTTCGCAGGAATCGCGTCATCAGGGCGAAACTGAAGTCCGCCGGTTCCGCTCAACGAGATTGAGCCGGTGCCGAAGGCGCTGCCGGATTTCACGGTAGTGACGAGCGCACCGCCCGATACAGCATGGTTACCGGTCAAGCTCACATCGCGCTCAAAAACGACCTCGCCCGCGTCGGATTTTTCGATGCCTCCAGTGCCGGTTACTTTGGTCGTGACCCGCAGATTGCCGCCGCCGGTATTAAGCTTTTTCGTCCCCGCGATCTCCCAATCCTGAGGTGTGAATCCATTGGCGGGCAACTGGCTGGCGTCGATGCGAAAGCGAAAAACCTGCTCGACGACCGCCTGGGTGCCGAGCGTGGGACCGACCCCCTGTTGATCCGCCGCAAACTGAAGGTAGGTGCCAACCGGCAACTGACTGCTGGTGTTGTTGGACGTCACCGAGAAATTGGCCATCGGCAGGATTTGCGGGACATTCGGCGCTGTATTGGGAACATTGAGCAGGGCGTAAGGAAACGGATTGTGGATCTTCAGTGTCCCGGGTGACTGGTCTGTGATGACAAAAAAGTGACCGCCGTTTCGCGTGTAGTAGCCGCCGTCTTCACTATACCAGCCAAGGAGGCCGATCAGGATATTTTGGTCTACGTTTTCAGACTGAATCTCCGAAATATTCCGATGATAACCATCGTTGTCCGAAGTGATCGCGGTGTTGGCCGGACTGATCCCCTTGGCAGAAAAATACGTTGAGACACCATCGAGGGACAGTGTCCCGCCCGAATCGCTGGCCTCAAAGAGGCCGGAGAGAACGCGGACGAGATTGAGGTAGTCCGGCTCAGCCGGACTCGATCCGAGTAGCTGCGTAAAACCTGCCGCGTTCAAATATCCCAGAGCCATACCGGCAGAAGTGGGCCCGCAATATTCGCCCCCATCAAACGGCAGCGACGAACCGTTCGGGCCGAATCCAGTCTGGACAAGGTTCGGTGTCGCCGTTGTTTTGTCCGGCCAAGGTTGCGCGACGACCGAGCCAAGGCACGCGACAAACATGAGCATCACCAGGCAACGCATGCGTCTCCTATACATCACCAAGCGAAAAATACTACCGATAAGACCCGTTTACTTTGCCGCCGCCACGAAAGCGCGGGCGGCTTCGAGGGCGGCGGAGATTTTTTCGACTTCCTTGCCACCACCGCGGGCGGCGTCCGGCTTGCCACCGCCGCGTCCACCGACAAGCGGAGCAATCGTTTGGATGATTTTTCCAGCTGCAATGCGGGATGTGAAATCCGGACTGACCGTTGCGATCAGCGAAACGGCTCCGTTAGCGACTCCGGCCAAAACGACCACTCCCGCGAACTGGCCCTTGAGCGCGTCGGCGATTGCCTGGAGCTCATCGCCATCGGCATTGCCAATATCCACGATGATGGTCGGGACATCGCCGATGGACAGCGCCTTCGCACCAAGGTCGCTCGCGCGCGCTGCGGCTTCGCGCAGACGGGCGGCCTTAAGAGCTTTTTCAGCTTCCTTCTGACTTGCCAGCAAAGCGTCGATTTTTTTCTCGATCTCGGCCACCGGGCTGTTGATTTGCGCGGCGATGGTTGCGAGACGTCCGGCATCCTGCACCGCGAGGGAGAAGGCTTCGAAGCCGGCGACCGCCTCGATGCGGCGTACGCCCGAGGCAATGGCGGCTTCGCTCAAAATCCGGAAAAGTCCAATCTCGCCCGTCGCGCGGGCATGAGTGCCGGCACAGAGCTCTTTGGAGTATCCGCCGATGTCCACGAGCCGGACCGTTTCGCCGTATTTATCGCCGAAGAACTGCATGATTTCAGGATGACCTTTCACGTCGGCGTAAGGCACCTCGTTCCAAGTGATCCCCGCGTTCTCAACGATTCGTTCGTTAACAAGGCGTTCGATATCACGCACCTGCGCAGGCGTAAGGGCCGCGCTGTT
>JBBRHN010000267.1:0-4081 GCA_038222685.1 Chthoniobacterales bacterium
GGGGAGGTTTTGCTTGATCCAGCGTGTGGCCTCGATGAAGTCGACGGCGTAGTTATTGTGCTCCTCGATGCCGGTGGCGATGGTGAGGACGTTCGGATCGAAAATGATATCTTCCGGCGGGAGTCCGACTTCTTCGACGAGAATGCGATAAGCGCGGGAGCAGATCTCGATTTTGCGCGCGAGCGAATCGGCCTGACCCTGTTCGTCGAACGCCATGACGATGGTCGCGGCACCGTACCGGCGGACGAGGGTCGCTTGCTGTTTGAACTTTTCCTCGCCTTCTTTGAGGCTGATTGAATTGACGACGCTTTTGCCTTGGACGCATCGGAGGCCTGCTTCGATGACTTCCCATTTTGAGGAGTCGATCATCACGGGGACACGAGAGATATCGGGCTCGCTGGCGACCAAGTTGAGGAACTTCGTCATGGCGGCGGCACCGTCGAGCATGCCTTCGTCCATGTTGACGTCGATGATCTGGGCCCCGGCTTCGACTTGCTGGCGGGCGACGGCCAGGGCCTCGTCGTATTTCTCATTTAAGATGAGCTTGGCAAACTTCGGCGAGCCCGTGACGTTTGTGCGTTCACCGATATTGATGAAAGGAATCTCCGGTCGGTCGGTGAAGGGTTCGAGTCCGCTGAGCCGGAGAGTTGTCGTGCGCTCGGGAATCTGACGCGGCGCGAATCCGCGGACGGAATCGGCGATGGCACGAATGTGATCCGGCGTGGTGCCGCAACAACCGCCGATAATATTAAGCCAGCCTTGCGCGGCCCAGTCGCTGAGTTGCGGGGCGAGGGATTCCGGGGTCTCGGGAAAGCCGGTTGGCGAGAGCGGGTCGGGAAGGCCGGCGTTGGGATATGTGCTGACGTGGAACGGCGCGATATTCGAGAGTTCCTCGATGTAAGGCCGCATTTCCTTGGGGCCGAGCGCACAGTTGAGGCCGATGGAAACGATGGGGAAATGAGAGAGGGAGTTGAGAAACGCCTCGACGGTTTGTCCGGTAAGGGTGCGTCCGCTCAAGTCGGTAATGGTGCCGGAAATCATCACAGGCATGAGGGGGTGAGTTTCAAAAAACTCTGTGATCGCGAAGAGGGCGGCCTTGGCGTTGAGGGTGTCGAAAATTGTCTCAACGAGGAGGATATCGACGCCGCCCGCAACGAGGTTTTCGATTTGTTCGAGGTAGGCAGTGGCGACCTGCTGGAAAGTGACATCGCGTTTGCCGGGGTCATTGACGTCACGGGATAGGGTGAGCGTGCGATTGAGCGGGCCGATGGCTCCGGCAACAAAAATCCGGCGTTCGGTGCAGGCGTCGGCAGCCTCTCGGGCGATGCGGGCGGCGGCGAGGTTCAGTTCCGGCACGATATGTTCGAGACCGTAGTCTGCCTGGGCAATAGTGGTGGAACTGAAGGTGTTTGTCTCGATGATGTCGCTGCCGGCGGCGATGTAGCCCGCGTGAATCTCGCGGATGACTTCGGGTTTTGTGAGGACGAGGAGATCGTTGTTGCCTTTGAGATCCTGCCCCTTCCAGTCCGCAAAACGCTCGCCTCGGTAGTCGGCTTCTTCGAGTTTGTAGCGCTGGATCATCGTCCCCATCGCGCCGTCGAGGATAAGAATGCGCTCGGCAAGCAGTGCGCGTAAGGTTTTTTCGGTCGAGGAAATCATGTCGTTTGGGCTGTTGAAACTACCCGTGATAGGAGTTTAATGCCAACAGGTAATATAGTAGATTCGTTTCATGAGCCTGATCCGATTCCGAATTATTCCACCAATCGACCGACCCGAAGAGCCAATTGTCATTACGGGCAGCCACCCGGCACTAGGAAATTGGGAGCCGTGGCGGGGGTTGGCGCTACGGTGGGAGGCACCGTTTCAAGTGGGCGAATTTGAGGTTGAGACGGGGTTTCACTTCGAATACAAAATCACGCGCGGCTCGTGGGAAACCGAAGCCGTCGATGCCTCTGGCAACGTTCCGGTGAACGGGGTGCACGAGGTTTGGATGGATCACACGATTCATCACACGGTGGCGGATTGGAAAGACCGCTACCAAGGCCGTCTCACGCGAGAGCGCATCCATTCGCGAATCCTTGCCGGGTGGCGGGATCTTCTCGTTTGGCTGCCGCAAAGCTATGCGGCGGACGCGGGGCGGAGATTTCCGCTGATCATTTTTCACGACGGCGACAATGTTTTTGATCCGGCGACGAGCGACGTGACGGGGGTGGACATTGCCGCTGACGAGTGGGTGAACGTGCTGGCACGGGAAGGTGTGCTCGGCGAGTCGATCGTGGTGGGGATCTGCCATCCGGAGGGGTTTTCCGAGGAAAATAATACGCTGCGGGATTTTGATCTTTCGCCCGAGTTGGGGGGCGCGGCGTATGCGCAGTTTGTGGCGACGGAGTTGGTCGCGCACATGGACGGGCACTACCGGACAATGGCTCAGGCAGAGGCGAGGACGCTCGGCGGATTTTCTCTCGGGGCGCTGAATTGTTTTTTTACGGCACTGCGGCATCCAGGCGTCTTCAGCAAATATGTCCTGCTCTCGACCTCGTTTGAGGACATCTCCGGTGCACCACCGGCGCACAGTGTGCAAGTCCGCGCACTGGCTGACGAGCCCGCGCTACCGCGGGGTGCAAAAATGTATCTCGACTACGGATCCGTTGCGCTCGACGAGTGCTACGAACCCTACCACCGTGATGTGGGTTCGCTCTTCCGGGAGAAGGGATGGAAGGACGGCGAACAGTTCCTGATCCGCCGGATCGAGGGCGGCACCCATGATGAGATTTCGTGGCGGCAGCGGCTTGGCGACGGACTTCGGTTTGTGTCGAGGTAGATTTCGGTATCGTTTTGCTTGATGCGGACGTAGGAAAAACAGATAGGTCAAGAGATGACAGAAACGACGACACGCCAAGCTGAACACGTCACGCCCGCCTTCGAGGCCGAGGCGGATGAGTTGATTTCTCACTACCCGGTGTCAAAGCGCAGCGCCTCTCTCCCGCTGCTGCACATTTGGCAAAACCAATTTGGCTCGATCGATGATACAGGTGTCGAGTGGATTGCAGCCAAGCTGGAGTTGACTCCGGTTAACATTCTCGAACTCGTGACGTTTTACCCATGGTTCCGTCGGGAGGCCGCCGGGAAGACGATTATCCGCGTTTGTCGCACGCTGGCCTGCGCGATGGCGGGGAGTTATGAGGTGAAGGATAAATTTTGCGAAGCGGTCGGGCTCGATCCCCATGTTGAGCATCACGGTTACGGGTGTGCCCCTCCCACGACCGCCGATGGAAAGTTCAGCGTGGAGTTCGTCGAGTGTCTCGCCAGTTGCGGGAGTGCCCCGGTTGCCTTGATTGGCGACGACCTCGTCGAAAATATTGCCCTCTCAGACGTGTCAGAAATCGTCGCTCAATACAAATAACATGGTCTCTCTTATCCCGACTCCACATCCGAAAGAACGTCGGATTATTTTCGAAAATATCAGCATTCCGGGCTACGCGCCCGACATTGAAACCTACCTCGCGCACGGCGGATACGAGTCGCTGAAAAAGGCGCTCAAGATGAAGCCTGTAGAAATTATCGACGCCGTAAAGGCCGCCAATCTCCGTGGACGCGGCGGGGCGGGATTTCCGTGCGGCACGAAGTGGAGCTTCATCAAACACGACGACGGCAAGCCACATTACATTGTCGTCAATGCCGACGAGTCCGAGCCCGGCACGTTTAAGGATCGCTACATCCTGCACCAGGATCCGCACCAGCTCATCGAAGGCCTTGCCATTGCGGCTTTCGGCACAAACACGCACCTCGCCTACATATACATCCGCTGCGAGTTTCCGCACGCGGCGAAGATTGTTTGGGAAGCGATCAAGGAGGCGAAAGCTAAGGGTTACCTCGGAAAAAACATCCTTGGATCGGGTTTCGACCTCGACGTCTACGTTCACCAAGGTGCGGGGGCCTACATCTGCGGAGAGGAGACGAGTTTGCTAGAATCCCTCGAAGGCAAGCGACCGTATCCCCGCATCAAGCCGCCGTATTTCCCCGCCGTGCTCGGTCTCTACATGAAGCCGACCATCGTGAACAACGTCGAGACGCTTTGCCA
>JBBRHN010000268.1:0-4066 GCA_038222685.1 Chthoniobacterales bacterium
CCAGGATGTCGAAGCCATTGTGCAGGATTACTGCAAAAACGGATTCGGGCCTGCGGCGGGAACAATTCGGGAATATTTCGCGGCCTTGGAAGAACATACGGACAAAGTGGCGACCCGCATGGGCGAGCTGTCCCAGGCAAAGTTGAAAGGCACGGATGAGGATGACCCCGAGGCCCCGGTCGGAGCCGAGTTTTTCATCCAGCAAATCCCCGATCTTTATCTGCCGCAAACCCTGGACGCATGGGCGGTCATCCTCGCGCGAGCCAAGGGAGAGGCGGCGGGGGACGAGAAAATCCTGGCCCGCATCACCTTTCTCGAAGAAGGACTTCGCTACGCCCGGATGCAGCATGATTTTTTCCTGGCCCTGCGCGTGGAGAAGGAACAAAGCCCGGTCCTCCGCGCTCTGACGGAAAAACGCCGCGCGGAATTCCAGCGGCTCTTCGACGAGAATTACTATGCCGTCGGATTCGCCAACTGTGTGTGGCGCGAGGAATATTTTTGGAAGCAGGCGGGCATCACCCTGCCACCCAAACCGTGAGCGGTTGGGCAGACATCGAAACGTTTGCCGATGTTTCCTATCTCGGGGGAGACCGTGAAGAGAAGCTCGACGCCTATCTGCCGGACCCCGCGCCCTGGCCCGGCTTGCGTCCGGCCGTGATCGTGATCCACGGCGGAGGCTGGGCCCAGGGCGACAAGGCCGAGCCACGGCAGCGCAAAATCGCGGCGGCGCTGACCGAACGCGGCTATGCGGTTTTTTCGATCAACTACCGGCTGACGCATTTCTCCGGCGAAATTCTGAAAAGCCCGCCGGTGCGAAGCTGCTGGCCGGACTGTCTTCACGATTGCCTGGCAGCGGTGCGTTTCGTGCGGGCGAATGCGGCAAGCTGGCGCGTTGATCCTGCGCGGCTCGCTTTCTTTGGCCTTTCGGCAGGCGCACACCTTGCCCTCCTTGCCGCCGGAACAGCCCTGCGGGACCGCGATGTTCTCTCGACGGTATCCGCCATCATCTCATTCTACGGTCCACATGATGTGAGGGAAATCGGCTCCCGCTGGCACTTTGGCGAACCATGCGAAGATGCTATTGCGGTGCGCGAGGCGGCTTCCCCCGTGCTTCTTTTCGGTCCTGGACTGCCCCCGGTGTTTGTCGCGCATGGTTTGGAAGATCAGACTGTCCCTGTTCGTTTTGCCCGGGAGCTGGCGGCCGGGCTTGAGCGTCACGGCGTGGCTTGTGAGAGTCACTTGCTTCCCGGCGCGGGTCATGGTTTTGACCTTGATTCTCCCTTCGCGGACTTGCGCGCTCCGGTGGCCGCTTTTCTTGTGCGCCATCTCGCCTTCTTTTAATCCGGGCGAAGAGGATTTGTTCCCCTAAGAATTAGGGTCTTTTCGATTTTTCTCAGGCTTTTGGCCGTGTGCGCCGCGAGGGAGCCGGAGCGGCCTGGAGGGATTTGCGATCGTCGGTGGGAGCATGTCCCCAAAAACGCCGGTAAAGTCGCGAGAAGTAAAAGGGATCGTCATAGCCGACCGCCGAGGCCACCTCTTTGACCCGGAGGGATGACTCGTGTTGGTGGTAGCGGGCGGCGCGCATCCGCAACTGGATGAGATAAGCGCTCGGGGTCAATCCGGTGTGCTGGCGGAAAAGCAGGCGATAATACTTGGGGTGCAGGCCGGCAATCGGGGCCAGTTTGCGGAGCACTTTCGGATCGGCGAAGTGGGCGCGGAGATATTGCAGGGATTTTTCGATGCCGTGCTCGCCGGAACTCAACGGTTTCTGGCGGGTGGAGACCGGCATCGGCGCGTGGGCGAAGAAACGCGCCAGCACGGCTTTGAGTTCTCCCTCGGCTTCCAACAATGCGGCCTGATTTTTTTGGGCCAGGAGATCTTCCAGCCGTTGAAAACTCGCGGTTTCCAAGTCCAGATCCGCCACCTTGTGAATAATCGGCAGGGTCAAATCGCTCAGTTCGCAATCCGTGGTCGAGAACCGGCACCAGGCCAGGGAAGTGACTCCGGGTTTGGAGGCCACACTCCACGAGCGGCGAACCCATGAAGGCATGAAGATCATCTGCCCCTTGCCCAGACGGCAGGAAAAATCATCAATCTGATAATCGGCGGCACCGTGCCGGATAAGCATCAGGCGGGGTTCGCTGGGAATGCTCTCTTCCAGCCGGTAGGGAGCCTTGCGTTGTTTTAATTCCGCTGCGGTGAGAATGAGCCGGGTAACCAGCAATTGATCAAGAACCTTGATCGGGTTCTGCGAGGCCATGCCGGCATCTGGCGGGGAATCGGTTTTCATGGCCGGTGGGAGAGGGGAATTTCTTTTACGAACCACAGGGATCACGGTATGGGAAAAAATGCCGGTAGCAAGGAGGCAAAGCGCGACCGGTGTCTCGCAGCGGATAAGTCATCTTTGGCAGGAAGGTGAGGGAATAAGGCATGGGCGGAGCGGTGGCAATGAACTGCCATGGAGAATGCCTGCGGCGGCCGAGCGGCCTATGCTGTGGTAATCGTAGCGCAGGCGGGTGATGGGGGCGTGGATAACTCCCGTTCCCTGGGTGGCGATGAGGCTGCGGGATGAATCGTATCGTTGCGTTTGACAGAGGCCAAAAAGCGCGAGCGCAATGTTGTCCTCCGGGCAAATCAGGCAGCTTTTATTTTTGCGTCCTGCTTTCCGCATGGTTTGAATCTCCTGTCCAGCTTCACGAAAGGGTATCTCCCGCAGGGTGAAGCCGGTGAAGGTTTTTCTTAGTTCGTCCGTCGCGGCTTGAACGGCTGGATCGCCCTCGAAGGGTGTGACCAGGACCGCTCCGGAAAATCCCTGTGTAAGGATGTGCCGGTGAACTAATACGGCACCTGCGCGATAATCAGGAGATATCACACGGGCGTGTTGGTTTGTTCCATGGAGAAGCTGGATGCGTTCACCGCCCGGAAATCCTGGAAGAGCCAGAGCGGATTGCTTCCAGAGATGGTCAAGGACAAGGCCTGCGCATCCGCGGGGCACGGCAGTCAACAAGGCGGCCATCTCCTTTTGCTGAATCCGGGCGGTGGAAAATTGAGGGGGGTGGGTGGGGTCCGACTGGCGGACGAGGGAAGGCGCGGAGAGCGTGACGAGCGGGCTGCCATTGGCGGAACACACTTCCGACACGCCTTCGAGAATCTCCTGATAAAGACGGCTCCATTGCCACATTTCGCGTCCGATAAAGCAGAGGGGGGCGCCTTTGAGGTTTTGCCTGCGCGTGGCAGCGGAAAAAAAGCGTCCGCCCGGGTGCTGCCAGAGAATTCCTTCCGCCGCGAGGTCGCGCAGCATCCGAAACATGGTGGAAGGGTGGAGATCGAATGTTGCTCCCAGCTCGCGCAAGGTCGGCAGAGCCTCGTCGGAGGCCAGGCTGGAAACGACGGTGATAATCCCCTCCCGCGCCTGCCGGGCCACACGTGCTCAGGAGCTTGCGGAAGAGAACAGAACGGTTATCATTGAGAAGTGGCATGAACACTTTAATTGATACAGCGAAGCAGGCGATTTACAGAGACGGTCATATCCTGATCGAGATGGATAGTGGCGTGGAACTGCGATTTCCCGTGCAGCGGAATCCGCGTTTGGCGCACGGCACAGCAAGCCAGCTGAACAACATCGAGCTATCGCCTTTTGGATTGCACTGGCCGAACCTTGATGAAGACCTTTCTTTCCGAGGTATACAGACCGGGGACTATGGCCAGCATCAAAGGAAAAGCCCATCGAGCGCATCGACCTAACCCCTACACGCCGTCACGCCAGATGCTGAGGCTCGCTCCGCTCCCGCATCGTCCGCGCCAACGGTCCGGGGCAGGTCATGAGGGACGTAGTTATGGCTGCGGCTTTGTCAATAGGCAAAATGATTCTGTAGAGCGTTTTTAAGAAACGATCCTAGCGTTCGAAATTGATAGCAAATGAGAAGCGGAGGAGCGGGCGGGGTGAGTATTAACCCGGCGGCTAGTAAGCTGATATTCGTAGGCCACAGCACCATCTCTGGTGCCACTACATTTTTTTTGTTCACCGCGGCTCTGTCCTCAATCTAGCATCGCGTGCTCATCACCA
>JBBRHN010000269.1:0-4065 GCA_038222685.1 Chthoniobacterales bacterium
GGGATTCGAACCCCAGACCTTCTCATTGCGAACGAGACGCTCTACCAACTGAGCTATACCCCCACTTTTGCATCAAAGCCGGGTGGACTTTGGTGACTTGCAATTATGCTTTGGCGGGAATGTGAGGCAAGCAGATTAAACGGTTTCGAGGATCGGGAAACGGTGTGCGGGAGCAAGGCGCTCTTTGGCTAGAAGGTCGAGCGCTCGGCGGGCGGAACGCAGAGAGAGTTCGGGTGCGCGGCGGGCGAGGAGAGCAGCGAGGCGGTCCGCTGTGGATTCCGGCGAGACGGAAAATTCCGGGCTCTTGAGCGTGCAGCGGAGTCCGGATTTAGCGATTTGATTGAGCACAGGGTTGAGCGGACGACAGGCTGTCCAGCTTTGCTCCGGCGGGTGGCGGAGCACTTCGAGCTGCGCATCGAGGGTGAGTCGGCTGAACGGCATTTTGTCGGAAAAAATCGGCGGCTTGGCGTGTTTGCGAAAGGCTTCGGGGAGTCGCCTTTTCGCGGCGATGAAGAGCTTGTGCTGGCGCATTCGTTCGGCACGGTGGTCGAACAAGTCGCTCGGAATGAGAATGTCGTCGTAGAGGTGAGGAAACTCGAACCCGAGGGCGTCGAGGTCGGGTTGCACGTTGGGGAGTCGGCGGGCAATGAGCGGTTTGCCATGCACGGCGGCTTCGAGAAAAGCCAGCCCGAAACCCTCTTGCACCGAGGTGAGCAGAACGGCCTCCGATGCGGCAATGAGCGCGGACGGGGATGGCGAGGCGTGATCTCGCCGAAGGTGAAAAACGGCCCGCCAATGGTTTTGCGAAGCGGCGGCGTTGAGGCGGCGGATGAACTCTTGCTCGCCGGCAGACGCTTCGCCCCCAAATGCCACGAGCCAACCGTCGGGCAACAACCATCTCGCAATCAGCGCGGCTTCTACCGGATTTTTTCTTCTCAGGATGCGTGTGGGAAGGATCCAAACCGGACGGTCGTCGCCGAGTTGGCTTGTGAGCCAGCGGCGGGTTTCGCGAACGTTTGATTTCGCCGTAATGGCAGATTGCGGATTTGGGGCACACGCGACAACGGGGAGTCGCAGCGCGCGCGCGTCGCTGGAGGTGATCGTCGCATGCACAGCGCGCGTCCCTACGCCGAACATCGCGGACGCCACACTGTCAAGCGTTCGGAATCCCGCCCGCCGCATCTCCGGCCATCGCGACCAGCGGTTTTCAACCCAGAAATCGTGGTGGTGGAAAATCAAACGCGCGTCCGTGCGCGCAGCGAAAGTGGCGACCGCCCGGTTGACGAGCAGGTTTCTGCCCAAGCCAGGATTATGAAACCAAACGACGGCCGAAGCGGCGTCGGGAATCGCATCGCGCAACGCGGAGCGAATGCGGTGCCGAATCTCGCACGGAGCGTCTCTCTGCTCCGAAAAATAGCCAAGAGCCCGCTCGATGTGAGTTGAAAAACATCCCGCCGGCAATTGCTCTGCCATGCGTTCGCTCCAGCCATCCGGCGCGGCTTCCCCGGTCAAAAAAACAACGCGTTCAACACCGAGCCGCGCGGCGAATGCGGGCAGCGTGGACTCGATCACGCTGCGCACGCCACCGGGCCGCAGGTGGTAATGGAGCACGACGAGGAGCCGCGCGGATTGTGGGTGGCGTTGCAACGAGAGCAAGAGTATCAGAGTTTCCTGAGTTGCTCAACGGACGCTTCCGAAGGATGCTAACGCACATGTCGGATTTCTTTCAGGACGGTTCGATTTCCACGCTGCACCGGCTTGGTGAGCCTGATCCCGCGCGCCTTGAGCGCGAACTGGTCGAGTTCGCCGGGGAGCGGAGGCTGGCGCTTGTGCTTCCGTGCCATGCCCGCGAACTCGGCTCGGCCGCGCTGGCGCAAATCGTTCGCGAACTCGCGCAGGTCTCGTATCTCGATCAAATCGTTGTCGGAATCGATGGGGCGGATACGGACGCCTGGCGTTCCGCGCAAGAGGTTTTCTCGCCCCTCGCAAACCGCGCAATCCTTCTCTGGAATGATGGCCCTCGCGTGCAGGCGTTGGTGCGGAAACTTGCGGCGTCCGACCTTGATCCCGGCCCCAGTGGCAAAGGAAGAAACCTCTGGCTGGCCGCAGGCTGCATGCTCGCACAACGCCGCTGCCAAGTGATCGCGAGCCACGACTGCGACATTACGACCTACAGCCGGGAGATGCTGGCGCGGCTTTGTTATCCCGTGATGCATCCGGCGTTTGGCTTTGAGTTCTGCAAGGGGTTCAGCGCGCGTTTTTCGGACCGGCTCAATGGGCGGGTGATGCGGCTTTTGTTGACGCCTTTGCTGAGAACGCTTGCGAGTATTTTGGGACCGCATGAGTTTTTCGACTATCTCAACGCGTTTCGGTATCCGCTGAGCGGCGAGGTTTGCATGAGCGTGGATGTGCTGCGGCGGGCGCGTGTGCCTTCGGATTGGGGTGTAGAAATCGGCTTGCTCACAGAGGTCTATCGCTCGACTTCACCGCGACAAATTTGCCAGGTCGATGTCGCGGACGTCTATGATCACAAACACCAGGATCTCTCATTCGCGGATCCAACGCGGGGACTCAATCGCATGGCCGGCGAAATCGTGAGCTGTCTATTCAAGGCGATCGGCGCACAGGCCATCGCCCTTGACCGCGGAGTTTTTAATACCGTGCTGGCAGCCTATGCTGCGCGCGCCGGGGAGACGCTCCATTCCTACGCCGCAGATGCCGCGCTCAACGGACTCCACTTCGACCGTCGCCAGGAAGAAGTGGCCATCGCGACTTTCACGCAATCCGTCCGCCGCGCCGCCGATGAATACCTTAGTGATCCGCTGCAGAATCGGGTGATTCCGGATTGGAACCGCGTCGAATCCGCGCTGCCGGATTTCCTCCCCGCGCTCCTCGAAGCCGCGGGACTCGATCAGGAGGAGGCGCGTTCAGCGCGCTCAGGATTGCACCAGCCAGATTAAGACTTATGCCGGGCACGCCGGCGAGGTCGTCGGCAGCGCATTTTTTGATGCGTTCGACCGAGCCAAATTTTGCGAGGAGGGCACTTTTGCGCGTGGAACTCACGCCGGGAATTTCGTCGAGCTGACTTTCGCGCACGCGCTTGCCGAGGAGCAGACTGTGGTAGCCGTTCGCTGTCCGGTGGGCCTCATCGCGAATGCGTTGAAGAATACGCAACGCGCCACTGTCTTCCGGAAGCCGCATCGGCAGGGGACGATCCGGGCGATAAATTTCCTCAAATTCTTTCGCGAGGCCAATGATGGCAACTTCGTTAAGGCCAAGGCGTTGAAGCTCCTTGCACGCGCTCGAAAGCTGCCCGCGCCCGCCGTCGACGATGATGAGATCGGGAAGCACCGTCATCTGCGTTTCCTCCGCGATGCGACCTACGGCTTCGCCAACCGGTTCCTGATTAAAGTCCAGATCGCGCCCCTCCGCCACCTCGCGCAGGACACGTCCGTATCGGCGCCGAACGACCTCAGCCATACTCGCAAAGTCGTTTTGCCCGGACGTGCTCACGATGCGGTATTTGCGATAATTGGCACGATCAGGAATCCCGTCTCGAAAGCGAACCATCGAAGCGACGATGTGCGTCGAGGAAATGTTGGAAATATCGAAGCACTCCATTACGCGCGGCGCACGATGAAGGCCCAACGCGTCTCGAAGCGCAGCGAGATCGGCCTCGGGATTGATCGTGGTCGGAAGCGACTTGCGCGTAAACCGCGTCATGGGCTTTGTGGTTGTTTTGAGATCTTCAAGAAGATTGCGAAGCTGCGCGGCTTTTTCGAAATCCTGTTTATCCGCCGCCGCCCTCATTTCAGTTTCAACCTGTTCCAGCATTTCGCGGCTCCGGCCATCGAGAAAATCGCACGCCGCCTGCACGCGCTGCAGATATTCGTCGCGCGTAACTTTCGCCACGCACGGTGCGCTGCAGTTTTTAATGATGTGATCGAGACAGTGCTTGAAATCGCTCTCGCCCGGCTCGGTTGCCCGACAGGAGCGGATTCCAAACTTCTTTCGCACGGCGTTCAGGGTTGCGCGGAGTGGGCCGGAATGCGCAAACGGCCCAAA
>JBBRHN010000270.1:0-4036 GCA_038222685.1 Chthoniobacterales bacterium
GCGGCGTTGATTCTCGGCCCGAGCCGAAAGCCGACATCGCTCCCGCGAATAGGGGACACAACGCCGGAGACCCGCATGAGAGCAGCGATGCCGGGCCAGCGGGTGGTTTCCATTTGGCGGAGTCCGTGTCGCACAAAGATGCGGTTTTCGCCTACGAGCGGGACAATGTCGGCGACGGTCGCCAATGCCACCATGTCGAGAAAATGGCGGAGATCGAGTCCGGGCACGGGGCTCCTTTTTTGCAGCGCGTGGACGAGCTTGAAGACGACACCGGCACTGCAAAGATAGTGAAAGTCGTCGCCGCATTTCGGATTGACCAGCGCGGTGCAGTCGGGGAGTTGAGGGCCGGGTTCGTGATGATCGAGCACGACAACGTCGATGCCGCGTTCGCGGAGACCGGCGATTTCGCGCACCGAGGTCGTGCCGCAATCCACGGCGACCAAAAGCTCCGGCCGGTGTAACTCGCAGCACCGTTCCAATCCTGCGGTGCTGAGTCCGTAGCCCTCCTCGACACGATGCGGAAGGAAGCAGGCCGCCTTCGCGCCGAAGTATCCGAGCACGCGCGACAGCAACGCGAGGGAGGTCACGCCATCGACATCGTAGTCGCCGTAGATGACGATGCGCTCGCCGTTCCGCACGGCTTCGAGCACGCGATCCGCCGCGGCGTCGATGCCCGGCAGGTTTTCCGGTGCACTGAGCGAGCGCAATTTCGGCTGGAGAAAACCTTCCGCGCCGCTGACGTCCGCGAACCCGCGGCGGACGAGGATGGTCGCGAGAAACGTGGGAATCTCCAGGTCGCGCAAAAGTTTTCCAGAGGCGAGGGGATTGATGACGGAGGGTAAAACCCATTGACGCTGCATGGCGGGACTTTACGCGGAATCTGCGGTATGACAATTTGTGAATCGGGATGAGACGATTGATTCTAACAATTTGCCTGATGATGACGGGATGTGGGGGCTCCTCGTTTTTTCTCAACTTTTCGCCGGCTTACGATGCGCGGACGACGCTTGTTAATACGCTTCCGACGGTTGCGATGAGGCCAGGGGAGACGAAGCGGGTGATGGCGTCTTCGCCGAAGTTTCCGTGGTCGCGGACGATGCGTTTAGTGAGCGAAGACCCGAGGGTTGTGATTGTTTGGAATCCGCCGCGACCGGGCGATGTGGTGCGGATTCAGGCTGTTGGCATCGGCACGGCGCTCGTGCATCGAGGCGACTATCCATTTGAGGAATGGCGGGTGGGGAAAAATCCTGGCGAACGCGCGCGATGGAGGGCTGCGTTGAGGAGATACCTCTCGCCACGTCCCGACGACGCGGCGTTTCGAGCCTTTTCCGACGAGGTTCTTTGGCGGACGGTCGTGCGCTCGCGCTCTCGAGGGGCGATGCGTGTGATTGTCGACGAAGATCGAACTCCGTTTTGGCGGGCGGCGGAGTGAGGGTTCAGGCGAGGTCGAGAAGGATTTTCCCGTTGCGCTGATCGCGCGCGGCGGCGGTGACGGCGTCGTTTAGTTGCGCGAGAGGAAAAATTTCATGCACGGGGGAGTGGAGCACGCCGCGCTGGAGGAGGTCGCCAAGTGCCGCGTAGGTCGAGCGAATTTCGTTCGCTGCCGCACGTTCGCGCCAGCGTTTAAGCCAAAATCCGCGAAAGCTGAGATCGGAAAAAATGAGGAGTCCGTTTGGGATTTTTAAGGGCTGGCGTCCCATTGCGCCGAATGTTACAAGCGTCCCGCTCGGGGCGAGGGCGTTGGTCACATTGAGGGCACTGGCACCGCCGACGGCGTTGAATCCGAGTTTCGGACGCTGGCCATCGCAAAGTGAGACGACCTCCGCGCGGAGATCGCAGTCCTCGAGCACGACGCGATCCGCACCGGCGGCGAGAAGTTCGTCGACGAGTTCGGGGCGACGGACGACGTTGAGAGTTCTCCAGCCGAGGGCTTTTGCGATTTGAATGACGCTTCGGCCGACGCCTGAATTGGCGGCGTTTTGGACAATCCAGTCACCCGGTGCGAGGTCGACAAAGTCGTGCAGCAAACGCCACGCGGTCGCGGGGTTGACGGTGAGCATGGAGGCCTGCTCGATGTTTACGCCGTTGGGAACGGGAACAACGCTCGCAGCAGGGACCGTCATTTCGCCCGTCCACGTCCCGAAGGTCATGGGCAAAACAATGTCGCCCACCGCGAGGCCCGAAACGCCCTCTCCTAAAAGCGAAATGCAGCCTGCACCCTCGTTGCCGATGGTCGCCGGAAGCTCCGGGAGTTCGCCGTATTTTCCCTCGATCACATTGAGATCCGCAGGGTTGATCGGAGCAAAACGCATCGACACAGTCACTTCTCTCGCGCGAGGCGGACGGGCCGCAATTTGAGATACAACCAGACTCTCGGCGGCGGGGCCGAATTTTTCGAGGCGGGCGGCTGTTATCATGAAACCATCGTAGTCAGCGCGACATGGACACGCAATGCCCATGCGAAGGCGCGGGATTGACACCCCACACGGGCGCGCTTACCTTGCCGACATGTTCAATACGGAAGATCCTGAGGATCGCCAGATTCGTCTTATCCTGATTTCAGGTGCCGTTGTGGCCGTTTTGGGATTTCTTTTCACGGCGCTCGTCATCGCTGTGATGGTCTCGATGAATTTCAACATCCTTAACTGGATGGAGTGACGCGGGCGCCAGCCCGTAAATTTTCTCCGCCGCAGAGCACAAGCACGCGCCGAGGATGATCAGCACACCGGAGAGATAGACCCAGAGCAGGAGCAACATCAGCACTCCTACGGTTCCGTAAATCGCATTGTAGTTCACAAATCTCGGCAGGTAGTTGACGAACGCATTCTGGCAAATTTGGAGAGCCACGGTGACCAGCAGGGCCGGAATCCACACTTGGCGGAAATAGACGCGGCGACGCGGAGCCAGCATGTAGAGCAATGTGAATGAATAAAACAGCACGGCTCCTGCAAGCGCGTAACGGCTCAGGTCGAAGATCACGCCAATGAGATCGAGGTTGAGGCTCGGAACCTGAGATTCGATAAAATCCTGGAAAGCCACCGCGATTTTCCGCGCGCCTTGCAGCAACGCCGGCGCCACCAGACCGATGAGCAATGCGCTGGCGATGACGGCAATCATCAGCAGATTTTTCAGCGGCATTTGCCACCACGGAATTTCAACTGTGTGCCATGCCCGGTTGACCCCTCGCACCAAGGCTTGAAAAAATCGCAACGAACTCCATAGCAGGATCACCACCGACACGATGCTCACGCTGCTCCGGGATTCTTCCAGACTGCCCACCATCTGCCAGACGAATTTTTGCTCGGCTTCTCCCAGCGGAAAAAATCGCTGAATCGTCTGGATGACTTCCGTTGTCGCGAAAAACGATGAACCTGCTGTGAGTAAAAGCGCAAAAAGCGGAAACAGAGAAAACAATGCGTAGTATGCGAATGACGCCGCGCGTTGTTCGCCATCGATCTCGATAAAGGTCTTGACGGTTTCCCAAGCCGTCCGGCCCGCGCTGCGCACAGCGTTCTTGAGAGTTTCGATCACGGCGGCAGGCTAGCGCGAGAGCGGAAAGGAGCCAACGGTTTTGTTCGGAGAAGCAGGCCTGAGCAAAAAATCCTTTACTTCGCATCCTACGCGAATAGTTGTTGTCCGCTATGAACCAGTCCTTTGGACAATATATTCGCGGGTTACGGGAGAAAGCCGGATTGACGCAACGCGCTCTTTCGCAAGTGGTCGGATTTCGGAGTCTGGCGCATTTGAGCGATATCGAGAGCGGGAAGCGGTATCCGGCCCGGAACACGCTTCCGAAGTTTGCAACGGCGCTGGGGGTGTCGGTGACGGAGCTGGAGTCGAGGGACGTGCGGGGACCGGTTGATGCGCTGAAGGCGCTGTTTGCCTTGCGTCCGGAAATGGTGGGGGCATTTTTGCAAATTGCGGAGCTTGCGCAAACGATGGACGCCGAGGAGTTGGTCAGGAGGGTGCGGGAGAATGCAAAAGTGCCCGCAGCACCGCCGCCGACTGTGGTCGCTCCAGAGCCAGCGAAGGCCTT
>JBBRHN010000271.1:0-4024 GCA_038222685.1 Chthoniobacterales bacterium
GGTTCGTTGTCGGCGCGGAAGAGGATGAGGTGGCCGTTCGGGAAAAGGGAAAAACCGTGACAGACGATGCGTTCGTCGATTTTTTGCGCGATGAGGCGGTAGGGCAGGAGGACGTATTCGCCGGTGGTGAGCGAATAGAAAACAAAGAGCGAGTCCTCGCCATTGGGCGCATGGATGACGCGTTCGAGCGTGTGATCGCCCGCGCGGGTGCCGAAGAGTTTCAATTCTCCCGTGCCGAGGTAATAGCCGTCGGGAAAGACGATGCCGTGATCCTCGGGCAGCGCGGCGCAAGATTGGCCGATGGAGTCCACACGCAGCACGGCGTTGGTTTTTGCGTTGAAAATGAGGTAGCGAAATGCGCTCTCTTTATAAGGTCGAATTTTGAGCAGGATGAGGTGCCCGAGGAGAGCGTAGGCGATATCGGCGTCGTCCACTTTTTGGCGTTTGTCGTCGACAGGCTCGGAGTAAATGCCTTCGCCGCGGGTGGTGTTATCCTCAACCTTGACGGTCAGCGTGCCGTTGACGCATTCGACAAAAACGCGCTCGTCAATGGAGATGTGGGGATGCTCACCGTAGCGATAGGATTCACGGTCGGGGGTGATCCAACGGAAATTAAACTGCGGCGGAAACCCGATGCGGCGGTATTCGGCCTCGGCGCGTCCGTCCACGTAGCGGAGCGAATCGCCATCGACAGCCCATTTAAAAACCGCGATGTCGTCCGGGTTGGTGCCCGTTTGGAACACCATGAAAAGCTGGCTCTCGATGCGCGAAAATTTACGGAAGGCGGTTTTTTCGTAAACAGTGTGGATGCGAGCGAAGTCGGAGAGAAAGGCTTTGTCTTCGAGCGGGGAGAGGGGGTCTTCGCGAAAACCCGCCGTCGCCTCGTCGTAGTGGTAGAGACCAAAGACATCCCCGAGGGCCGTTTCCTTTTTGAGGCCGAAGCGAATATTGAAGCCGAAAAGAAACCGTCCGTTTCCGAGCGAGATCATGTCCCTCGGAATGCAGTTGTGCGCTGTCGTAACGCGGTCGGCTTTCAGAAGCTTCGACTCAATCGAGCCAAAAACCTCGCGGCGTTGCGAATCCAAAACCGCCATGCGTTCGCGCAAGGTGGCGGCTTGCGCGGTGAGACGTTGACGGATGATCTCGTAGGTCGCGCTGCCGAGCGCGGCACCGGCGGGCGGGGCCGGAGTCTCCGCGTTTTTCGACTCGTCCGCCATGGGATGCTAGACTTTGGTTGGAGTTGACTTGAGGGCCGCGGCGGCGGGAGTTTCCGCCAGACCGATCTCGCGGGCGAGGGACTTGGCGGACTCTAAAACGCCATGCAAACCCGAGTCTTTCGTTGAGGCCATCATCTTCGTGAGAAGTGCCGCGACGCTGAGATTTTTGAGGTCTTCGCTGCTTGTGCCGAAGTCTTTCACCCACTGGCCAAGCTGCGCGCGAAACTTCTCCGGATCGCTGCCGAGGAAGGCGTTTTTCGCATCGGTGAGCGTGCGGCTGTTTTCCACAAAACGGTCAACGGCTTTACCTGACCCAACGGAGCGGACGATTTTTTCAAAGAAGTCGTTTTCACCGCCGACGATGTCGATTTTCGCGCTTTTGAGGGCTTCGCCGACGAGGCTGGAATGGGAGGCTGCGATGGATTTTTGGACTTCGATTGTCGCGAGTTCGACGTCGCGTTCTTTGGCGAGGCGGAGGCGAAATTCTTCGTGATGCTGGCCGGCGTCGTGGAGGGATTTCATGGCGCGGGCTTTTTCCTCTATGCTCTTGGCTTCGGCGAGGCCGCGGGCTTCGATACCAGCGGCGGCGGCGAGTTCCTTGTCGCGTAAGCCCTCGGCTTCAGCCTGTGCTTGGCTCTCGGTGACGGCGGCTGCGGCATTGCCTTTCGCGGTCATGACGTCCGCTTCGGCAAGCCCGGCGAACTTCTCGGCCTCCGCGTGATCTTTGCGCGCGGATGCTTTCGCCGTAATCACTTTTGCCTCAGCGAGACCCGGTGCGGCTTGTTGGGCGGCGAGCCCTTCGGCTTCCTGTTCCATCGAGTGACGTTTTTTTTCGGATGCGCGGGACTCGGCGTCGGCAAGAGTCTGGAGGCGCTCGGCGTCGCGCAGCGCGGCGTCGCGTGCGGCTTCGGCTGCGGTGATGGTCTTGATTTTTTCGGCGTCGGCGAGGTGACGTTCGGCCTCTTTGGAGGCTTCGGCGGCGACGACTTTGACGACTTGCTCTTTTTTGGCGTTCATGTCCGCCTCGATGAGGGTGACTTCGCGAATGCGGTCGGCGGTCATTCGAGCGGCGATGTTGCGTTTCTCTTCCTCTTGTTCGACGACTGCTTTTTGCTCAGTGACGACAATGGCGCGCTTGCGTTCGACCTCGACGGCGGCTTCGGCGACTTTGACTTGCTTGTCCATTTCGGCGAGTTCGACGAGGCGTTCGCGCCGGACGCGGGCTTCCTCGCCCTCTTGGAGGGATTCCTGTTCAAGGCGTTGTTTTTCCTTGATGACAGTGAACTGGCGTTCTTGAACGGCGCGGTTCATGTCTTCCGTGCGGAGGTGGATCGCTTCGTCGGCTTCGATGCGTTTCGCAGCTACGTCTTGGCGGCGAATCTCGATGACTTTTGCGGCCTCGGCTTCTTCGTTGGTTTTGACCTCCAAAATGGAGCGATGTTGCTTGGCGGAGTCCTCCTGATCGCGGCGCTGTTGCTCGCGCGTGGCGATGGCGGCGTCGGCATTCTCTTTTTCGACGTGAACCTGCGCGCGCTGCGAAAACTCGTTGGCGAGAACGCGTTCGCGCTGGGTGATCTCGGTGATTTTTTTGATGCCCTCGGCGTCGAGTACGTTGGTGGGATCGTGCTGGTCGAGTGGTGTTTGCTCGAGGTAGTCAATCGCCACATCCTGGAGGAGGAACCCGTCGAGATCCTTGCCGATCGTGGTTTGGATCTCGTCACGGAAACGGAGTCGTTCGGTGAAGAGTTCGTGAAATTCCATTTGCTTGCCGGCGGTTTTGAGAGCTTCGGAAAACTTGGCTTCGAAGAGTTCGCGGAGTTGATTGATGTCGGACACGCGCTCCGGCGTGAGCATTTGAGAAACCTTTCGCACGCTTTCGGTGGTGGCATCGACACGAATGTAAAACGCCACCGTGATGTCGGCGCGGATGTTGTCGCGACACACAAGGCCGTCCTTGCCCTTTCGTGTAATTTCAAGTTTTTTTACCGAGATATCGACGATGTGGTAGGTTTGAAGAAACGGGAGGCGGATCATCCAATCGAAAGCGACTTGAAGGCCGCCAAATCCGGTCTTTACACCCGCACGGCCGGGTTGAATTTTTCGAATGCAGAGCATCAGAAAAAACAGGATCGCGAGAATGGTAATGGCGGCGAGGACGAGCAGGACGGTTTGGGTGGCGGTCATGGATTATTAGTTTTGGGGCTTCTGAGCTTTTGAAATCTGCGGGCTTCAACCGCGAATACGAACCTAGATTAAGACAAACCGCCGCGCTGCCCTTGGCAAGGAAATCCGGCCCGGATTGAGTGAAATCTCAATCTCTTCGTTGAGTGAAGGTGTAAAAATGTTCCTGCTGACACTTCCGGGTTGCAAATGTTCATTATGCTTTTCAGGGTGAATCACGCGTAAAAGATGTCTCAAAGCGCCGCTTGCCATGCGAAACGGGGCGTGCATCATCGCGGCCATGCATCGTTTGAGAATTGGAGTGATGGGGAGCGGGAAGGGGTCGAACTTTCAGGCGATTCTGGATGCGATTCTGGCGAGGGAACTGGCGGTCGATCCAGTGCTCGTGGTGTCGGACGTTGCGGAGGCGGGGATTCTTAAAATTGCGCGTGAGGCCGGGATTGCGACGCATGTGATTGAGGAGCCGCGTTTCCGCACCAAGCTCTCGCCCGAGGTCGAGGAGGATGTTTCGACGAGACTGCTTCAGAGCGGCGTGGAGGTTTTGGTTCTTGCGGGTTACATGCGGATGGTCGGCACGCCGATGCTGCGGGATTTTCGGAGACGCATGATCAACATTCACCCGTCGT
>JBBRHN010000272.1:0-4014 GCA_038222685.1 Chthoniobacterales bacterium
CACGAGGCCGGAGTCAGAGACGAGGACTTCGTGGTTGCGCGAGATGGCTTTTGTCGCACCGCCGTTTTTGCCCGGCGGACGCACGAGCGGGCGTTGTCCGGCAAAAACGCTGAGGATGTCTTTTTCGTCCGGGCTGCGGGCGAGGTAGCGGGCGGCATTGCGGAGGATAAATCCGATTTCTTCCTTGAGCGCGCGGGGTTCGAGTTCAGCGTGCTCCATCGCGGTATCAGTTGTGCCAACGAGGACTTTGCCATGCCACGGAATGACAAAGAGCACGCGGCCGTCATCGGTATGCGGAACCATGATGGCCGATTCGCCTTGGAGAAACGAGCGGTCAAAAACCAAATGGACGCCCTGGCTGGGTTGCACGGCAGCGGTGACGGCGGGTTCATCCATGCGGCGGATCTCATCGGCAAAAATGCCGGTGGCATTGATGACGACGCGCGCTGCGGCGGAATAGGCGCGCCCGGTCTCGACATCGGTGAAGTTGACCCCGCTTGTCAGATTGTCGGATTTTTGAAGCCCGGTGACACGCATGTAGTTGAGCAGGCAAGCACCGTGATCAGCGGCGGTTTGCGCGAGGGTGATCGCGAGGCGGGCGTCGTCAAACTGGCCGTCGAAATACTCGACGCCACCCTGAAGATTTTCGCGTTCGATATTTGGGATGCGCGCGATGGTCTCTTCGCGGGAGAGGAGGCGCGAGGGGGCGAGGTTGAGTTTGCCGGCAAGCGCATCGTAAACCTTGAGTCCAATGCCGAAGAACGGGCCCTCCCACCATTTGTAGCGCGGCACAATGAACGAGAGGTGGTGGACAAGATGCGGTGCGTTGCGATGCATGAGGCCGCGCTCGCGAAGGGCTTCAAGGACGAGCGGGATGTCGCCTTGTTCGAGATAACGCACGCCGCCGTGGACCAGTTTCGTGCTCCGGCTTGAGGTGCCCTTTGCAAAATCAGACGCCTCCAGCAAAAGCGTGCGAAAGCCCCGCGACGCCGAATCGACTGCGACGCCGAGGCCGGTTGCGCCGCCGCCCACGATCACCACATCCCACGGGTGCGGGTCTTCGAGTTGAACGAGCGATTCGTGCCGGGTCATTGTTGCTCCCAGTGCTGTGCGCGTTTGACGGCTTTTTTCCAAATCTTGAAACGCGCGCGGCGCTCTTTTTCGGGAATCGTTGGCGCAAACGTGCGATCCACGGCGCGAATTTCCGTGAGCGAGGCGACGTCGGGCCAGACGCCCGCGCCGAGTCCGGCGAGCATGGCAGCTCCAAGCGCCGTTGTTTCGATGTTTTGGGGACGCTCGACGGATACGCCGAGAAAATCCGCCTGCATTTGCATGAGAAGGTCGCTCGCGCACGCGCCGCCATCAACCCGGAGCGTCGCGATTTTTTTGGAGTAATCGCGTTCCATCGCCGTGAGAACGTCTGCCACTTGGAGCGCAATCCCTTCGAGCGTCGCACGTGCAATATGCGCGGCGGTCGTGCCGCGACTCAGGCCCAGAATGGTGCCGCGCGCTTCAGGATCCCAATAAGGCGCACCGAGGCCGGTGAACGCCGGCACCAAAACCACGCCACCGCTGTCGCTCACGCGGGCGGCGAGTTCATTGACCTCCGCTGCCGAACGAATGATTCCTAACCCGTCGCGCAACCACTGGATCGCCGCACCGCCCATAAACACGCTCCCCTCCAGCGCGTATTGCAGCGGTGCTTCACCGATTTTCCACGCCACCGTTGTGAGTAATCGATGCGAGCTAGCGACCGCATCCGAGCCGGTGAACATAAGCATGAAACAACCTGTGCCATAGGTGCATTTGACCAAACCCGGACGCGTGCAGAGCTGGCCAAACAATGCCGCTTGCTGATCGCCCACTGCGCTGCAAATCGGAATGGCGTGGCCGAAATGCGAGGGAGCAGTTTCGGCAAGGAACCCGCTCGTCGGGGCGATGGGTGGTAGGATCGCTCGCGGGATGTCAAAGAGCGCGAGCAGATCGGGATCCCACTCGCCAGTGCGCACGTTCATGAGCATGGTGCGCGAGGCGTTGGTGACATCGGTAATATGGGCTCCGCTGAGTTTGAAAATCAACCAGCTATCGATGGTCCCCGCCGCGAGTTCACCCGCCTCCGCCCGGGTGCGGGCACCCGGCACCTCACGCAGAATCCAATGCAGCTTGCTCGCGGAAAAATACGGATCGAGCAAAAGTCCGCTCCGCTGCTGCACAAGAGGTTCCTTGCCACACTCCCGCAGAGCGGTCATGTAGTCGCCTGTCCGGCGATCCTGCCAAACGATGGCCGGGTGAATAGGCTCGCCCGTTTTTCGATCCCAGACCACAATCGTCTCGCGCTGGTTGGTGATGCCAACCGCCGCTATCTCGTCCGGCGCGACCCCCGCCCGGGAGATCGCCTCGCGGGAAGTTTGGAGGACAGATCGCCAGATCTCGGCAGCGTCGTGCTCGACCCAACCGGGACGCGGAAACGACTGCCGAAATTCCATTTGAGCGACGGACTTCATCCGCAACTCCGTGTCGTAAACAACCGCCCGCGAACTGGTCGTGCCTTGGTCGATTGCGAGGAGGGATTTCATTGGGGAAAATCAGAGAGCCGCTGTGCGGGCAAACTGGCCGAGTGCGGGGAACCCTCGTTAAAAACTACCGCGCAACCGTTCCGGTGTCGAGCCCGGGAAGGTGCGACGCATTCTTCCCGAACGCTTGCCCCTCGATCTCGGGGAAGGACGTCTTCAGGCACGCCGCCCGTTTCACTTTAAGCATGACGCGTGCTGGCGTGGCTCCGTCGCCGCTTTGGAGTTATCGCGACTTTATGCGGGAGGCAGTCTTACATGTTGCACTTGCGCAATATGTAACGATCCTTTCTGTAATTACGATCAGCTGCGCTTTTTAACGCGGGAACGTCGCAGAAACGCCGCCGCCCCCGCCAGCGCCAACAGAGCGGCCGTGTTCGGTTCAGGCACGGCGGCCACGGCCACGACATAGGTGCGATCCGTGGCCGTGGAACTGGTCATCGAAAAGGTCACGGACTGTACCTGTTTGAGCTGATCGCCAGCGGAGAGCGTGATGCTGCTCGCAAAAAGCTGGCCGCCGGAGGATGAGGTTAGCTGGTTGCTCAAATTCTGATTGTAACTGCCGGTGGTGTTTTGCACGCGGCCCTGGCTGTTGAAGAGCGAAGGGACGGCAACCGTTCCCGCCCCGGTATACCAATCCGGAAAATCCAGCACGTTGGCAAATGTGGTGCTGCTTAAGTCGGTGAAATTCACCACCACGCTGCCGATTGCGTCGGAATTTTGCGCCTCGGTGGAAAATCCCAAAAATGCCAGCGATTGATAACTTGCTAGCGCCGTGAAGGTGAGAGTTTGCAGGGTCTCGGCCGGCGCAATCTGCAGGGCGTTTTTGGTGAGTCCCGTTCCCGTGCCATAGTTCGCAAGCTGAAAGTTGTAGGTGTTGCCCCCAGTCGTCGCGCTGATCTGCCCGTTCGTGGGCAGACCGTTCACGCCACCGCTGAGTCCGGACTCGTAGAACACGTTGTTCGTGAGATCCAGCGTCTCGGAAACCCCCGTGAAGGCGTTGGGATTGCTCCCCGCCACGGCGTTGTTTTCGACCACGGCATCAATGTCAAAGCCGGACTGCTGAACGGACACCGGATTAAACACCAAACTGTAGGCGGGTAATTGGAGCAAAAGGAGGGCGCAAAAGGCGGACGCAGCGGACTTCAAGATCATGGGGTCAGAGAAACACTCGCGCTTGATGCTTTAGCAAGAAAACAATTACGAAAAATCCGTTAATCTTGGGAAATTTTGAGAAGTGCCTTTCCCAGTCGGCAAGGCTTTCGATCTGGGCAGTGGGCATTGGGGTACCAGTCCATGCATCATCTCAGCAGCAGCAGCCGCCGGATTGGCAGGAGTGGGAGGACGGAGCGGGCGAGCCTTTGCCGGCGGTGAGGACACCGTAGCCGCCGGTGACGACGCGGCGGATGGGGGCGCCGGTGTCGGGGTGGGTTTTGAGAGCGTC
>JBBRHN010000273.1:0-3977 GCA_038222685.1 Chthoniobacterales bacterium
GCAAGAATCACCGTCCGGCAATAGGCATCCGTAATCTCCATCTTGAAATAAGCATCCTCAACAGACTTGCCCCAGCAAATCACGCCATGGCAACCCATAATGATCGACTGGTGTTGCGGTGCCAGCGGGCGGATGCTGGCCGCCATCTCGGGCGAGCCCGGTGTTTGGTATCCCGCGACGGCGACCTGCCCAACGAAGACTTCGAGTTCTGGAATCAGCCGCGCCGGAGGTTGCAGCTCCTTGATGGCAAACGCTCCCGCATGAACCGGATGCGCGTGGCAAACCGATGCGGCCTCGGGCGTCGTCTCGTAAATGGCTGCGTGTGTCGTGAATTCGCTCGAACGCTTCCACGTTCCCGCAAGCTGCGTGCCCTTGAGATCAACCATGCACATCATGTCGGGCTTGAGAAATCCCTTACTCACGCCCGTGGGGGTGATGATGAAACGATCTGGGCCAAGCCGGGCAGAGATATTGCCGCCGTTCCCGTCGCAATACTCGCGCATCCAAATGCGACGCCCGATCTCGCAAATTTCCTCTTTGATTCGTTGCGCTGCAGGCGAATTGAAAAGCGTCTGGTCATCGGACTTCCCTGCCGTAGCTGCAGTAGCTGCCGCTGGTGCGGGCGTTGTCGCATCGGCGTCGAAGACGACTTTCACGCCCGCTTCGGAAAAGATATCCTTGGCTCCGGGGGTTAGTCGTGTGTCGCGATTGTAGCGAAATTCGGACGTGCCGGATTTCACAAACGTTTCCGCGTCTTTTTGTGCGAATAGTTTCATAGATTAGTTTTTGTAAAAGTGTTCGTCCACCAAAGCGCTGCAATAAGCATCGACCGGCGTTGGTTTCGGGAAAGGGCAGGCCGCCTCGCGTCCCTCGCTAATGGCGATGTGCTGGCCCACGCCCGCTCCGAGTTCATCGTAAACAACAATGGCCGGAGCGAAGGAGTCCTCACCCCGAAAAGTTTCGATCTTCCACGGCAATGTGAGCAGAAGCCTCTCGCCCACAAAGCGCGGATTCCGAACCGAAAGTGTCACTCGTCCGATGACCGTTCCCATCCTCATAAGGCGAGTGCTCCTTCCGGATCGATAATCCCAAGCACGGACCAGCGTGCCGGGCTCAAATCACTGCCGACCATCTTGCGGGCTTCACTGCCATCGCTCGAAATCATCACACGCTGCCCAATCGCCGCCCCGAGATTATCGAGCACAAGCTGCGGCGCGAGATCCGGCGAGTCCGGCTCGGCGATCAAAAGCCTCCAGCCCTCCAAGCTGCAATGCTTGATCGTGCTGGTGGCATAGCCGCGGATGGTGGCGATTCTCATGCGAAGGGGCTAACTTTGAACTTCCAAACCTCGCACCGCTGCGACGGTGCCAACTGCATACTGCAACAAGCGTTCCTCAAGATCATACTTCTGCGCCATAACGGTTGGCATCGCCCGTACCATCGGACGTTCGATGTTGCGGTTTGAATGTTCGGCGTTTTAAATCCCTCATAGCGACGGTCTCAATACAAATTAAGATTCTCCACCATCACGCAACGGCGAGAGCGGGTGAAGGTCATCGGAGTCGTGACACCCTCGCCTGTTGGGGTGGCAATGCTGAAACTCAGGAAACCTTCTCCGCCGAGTCCGAGGCCGGTCATGCAGGGGCCGTTTTTAATGAAGAGCGTGGTGTCGATCTCCTGGGCCATCTTGGTGAGGTTGCGGATATTCTGCGAATGCATGATTCCCGTGTGTTTGTAGCCGTGCTCGGCTTTGATGGCTTCGGCGATCGCCGTCTCTACATCCGGAACGCGGACGACGGGGATGAATGGCATCATCTGCTCTTCATCGACAAAAATATGATCGGCCTTGGTTTCGCCGAAGAGAAGCTGAGTGGAGGCGGGCACGTCAAGCCCGATGGCTTTTGCCAAGACGGACGCGTCGCGACCGACAAGATCGCGATTGACGACCGGGTGAGGGCACCCTGCGCCTTTACCTTGCGGGAACACGAATGCTTTTTCTGCGAGAGCCTCGACCTGACTGGCATTGAGTTGAACCGCACCGGCTTTGCGCAGTGCTTCCATGAGTTTGTCTGCAACGGAGGCAACGACAAATACTTCCTTCTCACCAATACAGAGAAGGTTATTGTCGTAAGACGCACCTTGAATAATTGAGCGGGCCGCGTGGTCGAGGTCAGCCGTTTCGTCGACGACGACCGGAGGATTTCCCGGGCCGGCGCAGACCGCACGTTTGCCGGTCTTCATCGCGGCAGCCACGACGGCAGGCCCGCCGGTGACGCAGAGGAGTTTGACGTCCGGGTGTTTGCACATCGCATCGAACGTGTCGAGCGTTGGTTTGACGACGGTCGTGAGGAGATCGGAGATTCCGGTCTCGGCATGGATCGCTTGGTTATACTCGCGAATCGCAATCGCTGCGCATTTGGCGGCTGCCGGATGCGTATTGTAAACGACCGCATTGCCGGCAGCGATCATGTTAATCGCGTTGCCAGTCAATGTCGGAACGCTGTGTGTTGAAGGCGTGATAGCGCCGATGACGCCCCATGGCGCATAATCAATAACGGTGAGTCCGGAGTCGCCGCTGAAAGCCATGCGGTCGAGCATTTCAACTCCCGGAACCAAATCGCCGCAAATGCCAAGTTTTTCGATCTTATGGTCGAGGCGGCCAATTTTGGTTTCCTCAAATTCGATCGTTCCCCACTCCTTAGCTTTCTGCACACAAAGCTTGCGAATTACGGCGATCGCTTTTTTGCGCGCCGTCATGCCGCCGGCTTTGAGCTTGATAAAAGACCTCTGCGCGGCGTCCACGGCTGCATTCATGTCTTCGTAAACGCCGAATCCGGTTGAACCCGAAGACGTCGAGATATTTTGAGTTTTCAGACGCTGGAGAACTTCTCCAACGACTTTCGCAACAAGTTGTTCGTCAATAGATGCCATAAAATAAATTCGTTAATTTGCCTTGTAGAGAATCGTCTTGCCGAGATCCACGGTGTCCACGATCCCGACAATGACGGCATCGACCGGCGAATCTTTGTCACTGGCCGCAAGCCGGGCCGAGCTGCCTTGGACGACTAACACATATTCGCCTTCACCAGCACCGAGACTGTCCACGACAACGAGCGTCGACGAACCGGGCTTCATTTCCTTCCCAGTCGGCGAATCGATCACAAGCGGACGGACAACGAGCAATTTCTGACCCGTCATCTTGAGGTTTTTCTTAGTGGCAACCACACTGCCTTCGACGCGAGCGAGAATCATGGGAAAGGATGAAGGATGAAGGATGAAGGATGAAGTGAGTTCATGAAGCGCGGGCTTTTTTGTGAATCGTCGTGAAGATGGCTGTCAACTCATTGCATTCGTTGAGCAACCCGGTAAGGAGGTTTGGTTTAATGACTTCGGATTCTTGCAGCAGCTCCAGCCAGTAGGAAGACTCGGATAGCTCTTTCAGTGAGTCTCCGACTTTGGCGGAGAATTCGGCGCGTGAGCGGCTGCGGCTGGCTTCACGATAGTTGGCGCCAGCAGAAGTTCCTGATCGCAAAACTTGACGTCCCAGAACATCGGCTTCGCGCGTTTTAGGAAACGAGGCAGAAAGACGAATCACCCTCAAAGCAAATGCTTTGGTTCGAAGCAAAAAATCAGCGTTCTTCGGATCCTTCATCCTTCAGCCTTCATACTTCCTACTTTGCCTTTGGCAGCACCACTCCGAGGTCGTTGTGCGGGCGGGCGATGACGCTCACGCTGACGATTTCGCCGAGCGATTGGGCGGCGATTTTGCCGGCTTCGGTGGCAGCTTTGACGGCGGCGACATCGCCGGAGACGCAGGCGGTGACCATGGCGTTGCCGACTTGAGTCATCGGGCCGATGAGCTCGACGTTGGCGGATTTGAGCATCGTGTCCGTCGCCTCGACGAGAGCGATAAGTCCGCGGGTTTCGATCATTCCTAGTGCTTGTTGTGACATAGTTTTAGTTTGTTTGGTTGTTTG
>JBBRHN010000274.1:0-3971 GCA_038222685.1 Chthoniobacterales bacterium
GTCAACGATAAGACGTCGATCTTCTGCGAGAACGGACAATTTGCCTACGGCGGTCGCATTCTCAAAGATCACCACGGCTACGGGTCCATGAGCGTTCATGACATTCTCGTGAAATCCTCCAACATCGGCTCCGCAAAAATGGCCCTGATGATGGGCGATGATAAATTCTACGAATACGTTCGCCGTTTTGGTTTTGGCGAGCGCTCAGGAATCGAATTGCCGGGCGAGATTTCGGGTCTGGTGCATCCGCCGCACCGATGGGACAAACTCACGATCACGCGAATGCCGATGGGTCACGCTTTGGCCGCGACTCCGTTGCAGATTACGATGGGGATGTCTGTAATCGCCAACGGCGGCTACTTGATGGCGCCGCAAATTATCTCAACAGTGGAAGACGCCGACGGAAATGTGGTTCTCAACAAACCCCCTCGCTTGCAGCGCGAAGTGGTGCCGGAAAAAACCGCCCATTTTGTCAACGACGCGCTAGTCGAGGTCGTGGGCGACCGCGGCACAGCGCAACTCGCAAAAGTCTCCGGCTACACCGTGGCGGGCAAGACCGGCACGGCGCAAAAGGTGAGCCCGAAAGGCGGCTACGCCGAGGGCCAGTATGTGGTCTCCTTCGTCGGTTATCTGCCTGCCGAAGATCCGCGCTTCGTTTGCCTCGTCATGATCGACAACGCGAAGATCGCTTCGTCGATCAACTACGGCGGCACGGTGGCCGCGCCCATTTTTTCGCGCATCGGCGAGAAGGCCGCACGTTATCTTAATCTCATGCCTGCGCAGCGTGCTGAGCCCGTTCGCGCGATACCGCTGGCACTGGGCGACACCTCCGAGGAGCGCGTGAACTGACCATGACGCTCAACTCGCTTCTTCAATCAGCCGGCTTGGCTAAAGTTCTCGCCGATCCCGAAATCAGCGGGCTCAGTTACGATTCGCGCACGACCGCGCCGGGCGATTTGTTTTTTGCACTGCCCGGGGAGAAAGTCGATGGCGGACAGTTTTGCCGCGACGCCGTTTCGCGCGGTGCGGCGGCCATTGTTGCCGCCAGCCAGCCTGCCGATGTGGATGCGCCTACCGTGTTGGTTGAAAATCCGCGCGCGGCGATGGGCGCTCTCGCGGCGGCCTTTCACGGACATCCCGCCAACGATCTCAAATGTGTCGGCGTCACCGGCACGAACGGCAAAACCACGACCGCTTTTCTTGTTCAGCATTTGCTTGAAGCAGCGGGCCAGTCGTGTGGGTTGCTCGGCACAATCAAATATGTCGTGGCCGGTCGCGAACTGCCCGCTTCCCGCACAACGCCGGAGTCGGTCGATTTGCAATCGATGCTGGCACAAATCCGCGAAGCGCACGGCCGCGCTGTGGCAATGGAGGTCTCCAGCCACGCCCTCGTTCAAAACCGCGTCGATGGCATCACCTTCGACGCCGCCGTTTTTACCAACCTCACCCAGGACCACCTCGATTTTCACGGCTCGATGGACGCCTACTTTGAGGCCAAGGCTCTCCTCTTCGAAAAACTTTTTAACGCTCCCGGACGGAAGGGCACGGCGATCATTAACGCCGACGACCGCTACGGACACCGCCTCATCGAGCGCGTGGAGAAGCGCGTCAAGCTGGTGACATTCGGGCGCGGGGTCAACGCGGGTTTCCGCGCCAGCGCGATTCGCTTTGAAGGCGGGCTGACGACGTTTCAACTCGACGCGCGCCGCAAGAGCTACCTCGTCCGCCTGCCGCTTATCGGATTGTTCAATGTTTACAACGCGCTCGGCGCACTCGCGGCCGCGACGGCTTGTGGAGTCGAACTCCGCGCCTCCGTTGCTGCGTTGGCCACCGCACCGCAAGTGCCCGGACGCCTCGAACGCGTGCTTTCCAAGCGCAACTTTCAAGTTTACGTGGACTACGCGCACACCGACGACGCTTTGCGCAATGTCTTGCGTACGCTCCGCGAACTCAACCCCCAGCGTCTCATCACCGTCTTCGGTTGCGGCGGCGACCGCGATCGCGCCAAACGTCCGCTCATGGGCGCGGCCAGCGCTGAGCTTTCCGATGTCTCGATCATCACCTCCGACAACCCCCGGAGCGAAGATCCCGCAACGATTCTTCGCGACATCGAGGCAGGCATGGCCGGACGCGCGTTTGAAACCATCGAAGATCGCGAAGAGGCCATCCGCCACGCCATTGACATCGCCCAGGCGGGCGACATCGTTTTGGTTGCCGGCAAGGGACACGAAAAGACACAGGAATTCCGCGACCGCAAAATCGCGTTCGATGATGTCGCCGTCGCCGGACGCGCGATTTCTTCGAAACGCACAGAAACTTTGGCATGAACCCGACCACACTTTCAGACATTGCAAAAATGGCCGGCGCCCGGTTGATCGGACCCGGCGACGTGAGGATTTCCCGCGTGAGCAAGGATTCGCGCACGGTAGGTCCCGGCGATCTCTATGTCGCGTTGCAGGGCGAGAATTTTGATGGCAACGCATTTGCGTCCGGAGCCGTCGAACGCGGTGCCGCTGCGGTGCTGCTCGACAAAGAGCCTACCGACGATCTCGGGGTTCCCGTTCTGCTCGTGGACGACGGCCTTGCCGCCTTGCACCGACTCGCTGCGGCGTGGAGAGCCCGGCTCTCGCTCAAAGTTGTCGGCATCACCGGTAGCAATGGAAAAACCAGCACGAAGGAATTTGTCGCGGGCGTCCTTGGCACACAGTTTCGCGTGACGAAAACCGAGGGCAATCTCAATAATCACATCGGCGTTCCGCTGTCGATTCTAGCCGCAACAACGGACGACACGGCAGCGGTTTGGGAAATGGGAATGAACCATGCGGGCGAAATTGCGCCGCTTGCCGCGCTCGGCAAACCCGACCTCGCCATCATCACGAACATCGGTGTCGCCCACATCGAAAATCTCGGTTCGCAAGATGCCATTGCCCTCGAAAAAGGCATGCTGGCAGAGGCGATCCTCGCGACCGGCACAGTCGTTCTTTCCGCCGACGATATCCGCAGCCCGGGCATTGCCGCCCGCTGCCGCGCCCGCGTCGTCATGGCGGGATTCTCAGGCGGCGAAATCACGGCAACGAATCTCGTGGAGTCCGACGCCGGGTGTGCGTTTACCGTCAACTCCGGCGGCGAAACTTATCCCGCGAAGATTTCGACAAACGGCTCTCACATGGTAAGCAACGCTCTGCTGGCGCTAGCGGCCGGAGTCGCCCTCGGCGTCCCTTTACAAACAGCCATTTCCGGACTCGCCCAAGCCACCTTGGTCGGCGGACGCCTCGAGCGTCGCACGCTCGAAGGGGTTTTGTTTCTCGACGACACTTACAACGCTAATCCCGATTCGATGGAAGCCGCCCTGAAAACTCTCCGCTCGCTCCCCGGAATCGGCAGGAGAATTGCTGTCCTCGGAAGAATGGGCGAACTTGGCGACTACGCGGCAGAAGGCTACGCACGCACGGGACGGGCGGCGGCCCAGTTGGCCGACATCCTCGTCACCGTCGGGCGTGAAACCGTGGCCATTGCCGACGCAGCCCGGGGCGCGGGGCTCGGACGCGTCCACGAGGTCGATGAAACAGAATCCGCTGCCCTCATGTTAAAAAATCTCGCCCGCCCTGGCGATATCGTTCTCGTAAAAGGCAGCCGTGCCGCTCGAATGGAAACCGTCCTCCAACACTTTTCCAACTGATGTTTTACTACCTTTCCGAACTCTCAACTTGGAACTCGCAAAGCGATTTTCTTAAAGGGTTCAACGTGTTTTCCTACATTACGTTTCGCGCGATCTGCGCGGGCGTGACGGCATTTCTGATCAGCATCGTTTTTGGCGACTGGGTCATCCGCAAGCTCATCTCTTTGAAGTTCGGACAACCGATTCGCAGCAAAGAAGAAGTGAATAAACTTTTCGAACTGCACGGCGCGAAGAAGGGAACTCCGACCATGGGGGGGCTCCTGCTCATCGGCTCCGTGTTGATCTCGACGCT
>JBBRHN010000275.1:0-3945 GCA_038222685.1 Chthoniobacterales bacterium
ATACCCGCCGCCAGCAAACCGATACCGTAGAGTTTAGGGGCGAGGTTCGGGCTATCCGGTGTCTCGATAATTTCAGGGCCCCTTCGAAAGCCTCGGCATTCGTCCCATGGGCAAAAGCTACACCAAAAGCACGGACTACAACTCCGACACGCTCGTTCACGAACTCACCCACCAAATGATGAACGCGTGGCTGCCCATTCTCCCGCAGTGGGCCATCGAGGGCACCGCAGAATACACCAACATTCTCCCGCTCCGCCTCGGCGTCTTTCGTGTCTCGACTGCCAAAACCGGTCTTCGCGATTATATCGATTCCCTCAAGCAACGCGGCGCCGTTCCCGAGCCCTACCCGCTCGGAAAACTTTTCTGGATGAGCAACGAGGAATGGAACGCGATTCTCGCCGCGAACCCCGCCGAGTCACAGAGCCTCTACTTCACCTCCTACCTCCTCGTCTATTTTTTCATGCACCTCGACGGCAGCGGCGATGGCGTTCCCTTCATCAATTACCTGAACACCGTTCGCACAGAAAAAAACAAAATCGAAAGCTACTACTCCCAAGTCGAGGCCTTCAAGAAACAACCGGGCGTCGAGTCCCTTCCCAATGGTCGCTACCGCTGGCCCGCCGGAATGCAACACCCGGAAATTCCAAAAATCCTTGAGTCCGAGGCCACACGAAACGAGTTCGAAAAAGCCTCCCTCGAAACCCTGCTCACTGGCCGGACCAACGAAGAACTCATGGATCAAATCCGCTCCGCCTATCGCAAACTCGGCGTGCGCCTTCCGTAGCGGCATTCAACCGGAAAAGAGCGATGACGGGTATGCTTCGTAGACTCGCCCTCGTTCACAGTTGCGCCGTTTTGTGATCGAGTGGCGCATCGCACGAGATAGCGGGCGTTCCGGTTCGCAATCCGTTTCCCAGCAGCGATGATGTGCGACATCGGGCACACCTTTGCTGAGCCCGCTCTAATTGTTGAACTCATTTTTGATTCGTTCGATCCTGCCTACGACCTTGAAAAAGGCGTCCACGACCTGCGGGGCGAAATGCGCTCCGCGTTCGTTCCGAATCAACTCGCAGGCCTCCGCAAACGTTATCGCGGACTTGTAGCAACGGCTTGATGAGAGCGCGTCGAAAACGTCTGCGACCGCGCAAATCTGGGCGGAGACAGGGATGTCGTCTCCTTGAAGACCCTGTGGGTAACCGCGCCCGTCCCATTTTTCGTGATGGCACAGCGCGATCTCGGCGGCGAGGCGCAGCATCGGGTTGTCACTGCCGGAGAGGAGATCAGCTCCGAGTTTCGCGTGGCACTTCATTTGCTCGTATTCGGCGGAAGACAACTTTCCGGGCTTTTTCAGGATGGAATCCGGGATACCGAGCTTCCCAATGTCATGGAGTGTCGCGGCCATTTGAAGGTTCGTCGTGTGGTCGGCTGGGAGCCCCATGGCGTCAGCGATCGCTTCGACGTAACGGCTCACGCGTTCGATGTGTTCCCCGGTATCCTGATCGCGAAACTCGGCTGCCCGTGCGAGGTGGACCATCGCGTGCGAGTAGGCCGCCCGCAATTCGCTGGTCAGCCGGGCGTTGTTCAAGGCGACCGCTGCCTGCGAGGCGAGGCACAGCACAAGTTCCTCGTGCTCGATGGGAAACGTTGTGTAAGTCGCGGTCCCGGGATTCCGCGCATTGATGAGCTGGATCACGCCCACAATATCACCGTCCGGCGTCCTCATCGGAACACAAAGCATCGAACACGAGCGGTAGCCGCTTTTGCGGTCAAAACTCTGGTCGAACCGAAATCCACAGCTATCGGGGAGTTCGTAAACATTAGCGATGTTAAGGATTGCAGCGGTCCCTGTGACGCGTCCCGCGATACTCGTCGAGGAAACCTCCATCGTAATCGGCTGCGTCCCGTTGCCCACGAGAACTTCCGAACGAACCAACTGATCGTTCTGCACCACACTGAACTGCAGTCTTCCGTCCGGCGTCACGAGGTAAAGCGTTCCGGCCTCGGCATCAGTAAACCGACGCGCCTCGAGAAGGATCCGGGCCAGCAGGGCGGTCAGGTCGCGCTCGGAAGTCAGTGCCAGGCCAATTTCGACAAGGTGGCGGAACTTTTCCGACAAACTCGCATCGGCATTTGTGAGCGATTGCGTCCCTGACATCGTGCAAGGGGAGCACAAACAATGTCGGAACGAAAGCCGAATTCATCGAGTTTGCCTCACGTTCTCTCCGCCAGTCACGAAGAACCCGCATCAACGGACAAAATGCTGACCGATCACAGGTCTACGCCAGTTCGCGGCGATCAGATTACGGTCGATTAACCCGAGCGATTGCTGTATTCGGCTTCAGCCCGCCGCGCTCGGCTCGACCACCATCAGGGGACTAAACGCCCTTTGCGCACTCCGCTGCGGATCCGCCACGCTCGCTTGTGCCGTATCGACACACAAATTCCCGTCGAGGCGTCCGCCCTTCTCCACCACAACAGAGCGCGCCTTCACATCCGCATCGAGCACCCCGCCGCGAAATACCTTCACCATCCCGCGGCATCGAACGATTCCTGAAAATTGACCGCGTACGAGAAACGAATCTGTCTCGACTGGCAGGGTGACATGCACGCACGCGCCTTTTTCAATCACCACATTCGGTGCCGAGATCTGACACACCATCGAACCCCTCGTTGCAAGCACCACCTCGCCCTCGCATTTGAGAGAGCCCGTCACACGCCCCTCAATACGCGCCGACCCGCACACCAGCCAAGAATGGCTCACTATCGCTCCCGGCCCCACGAGCAAACTCCCCCGCGTATCGACAGGACGGGACGCGGACTCCAAAAAACTGAAATCCTCCAGATCAATCGCGGCGGAGCAAGTCCCGCAAATCGTCGTCCGTGCATGTTCCGAAACCCCGTGGGTCGTTCCGCAACGATGACAAAAAACATCTCGCCGGCGTCCGTTTAATATCGGTGCCGGAGGAAAGAATCGGCTTACCGTGGCTGCACCTGGACGCTTAACTTCGTAGTAGTCCCCGCACGCCCGGCAGTAAGTGGAGATCAGATGCGGCGGCTCGAGCTGAACAAACGCGCAGGACGGGCACTGAAACGGTTTCTTAGCGTGACCCGTTAGCATGGCCGCGACTTACGCAGCCGCTTCGGCAGGCTGACCTTTCCGGGAGGAGTCGGAGGCGGGTGTGACAGAGCGCCCAGCCGGGGACTTCGCCGAAGTGACTTCGGATTTTCCAACAAACGTCGCACCTTCTTCGATGATGATGCGCATGGCCTTAAGATCGCCATTGAGCTGCGAACTGGCTTTCAACTCGCAACGCTCCGTGACCGTAATGTTACCGACGACCGTGCCGTGAACCGTCACAGCTTTCGTCTTCACTTCGCCTTTAACGTGTGCGTTTTTCCCGAGCGTCAGCACGCCTTCGGAGACGATTTCGCCGTCGAGCTTGCCGTCAAAAATCAATTCGTTTTCGAACTTCAGTGTTCCGATGATCTCGACGTCGCCGGCAAGAATGTTCTTGTTGGACGAGGGTTCGGACGCGAACGATGTAAGGTTGTTCAGATTCATAGGTTTAGCTCATCAACATAACCGACTCGCGAAAGAGGTCAATCCCCAGTGCAAGCCAATTCTTCAGCCGGATACGTCCAAATTTCTGACAGCGTCGGGTGATAGTGAGGAATCGTCGCGAGATCCCCTGCCGTCGCGCGGAATCGCATCGCAACGACGACCTCGTGAATCAACTCCGTCGCATAGGGCCCAACCACGGATGCCCCAAGAATCTCCCGCGAGCCGGCTTCCACCAAGAGTTTCACAAAACCTCCCGTCTCTCCCATCACGATCGATTTTCCGTGATCCGCAAAGGAATACTTGGCCACCGCAAAAGCGATTCCTCTTTTAAGCAACTCGCTCTCAGTCGCCCCGACGCTTGCGAACTGCGGTTCTGAGAAAAC
>JBBRHN010000276.1:0-3942 GCA_038222685.1 Chthoniobacterales bacterium
CCTCACCTCAGATAAAATCATCCCCACCTACCCCGGCATCACCACCCTTTGGTAACCCCCGGACGTCTGAAGACGTCCCCTTACTTTTCCTCCATAACCATCACTGCCTACATTCACACCATGCAAACCAAGCTCCTCTACTTCTTCACCCGCACCCCGCTCCACGTCGGAGTGGGAGCCAGCGGCGGTGCCATTGACCAACCCGTCCAGCGTGAGCGGCACACCGGATTTCCCGTTATTCCTGCCTCGTCGTTGAAGGGTAGCTTCGCGGATCAATGGCCTACGACCAAAAATGGAAAGCGCCTTTCCACAAAGAAAGTTAGAGAAGGAGACAAGGAAAAGGTGGTCGTCGACGAGGCGGATGATGCCGCGTGGCTTTTCGGATCGGACACGACCGACCTTTCCTTCGCGGGCTCCCTCCTCTTCTCCGAAGCCCGCGTGCTTGCGTTTCCCATTCGGTCGGCCAAAGGCAGCTTCGCATGGATTACCTGCCCGCTCATGCTCCAGCGCGCAAGGCGCGACGGGGTGATCAACTCCGACATCGGAGACGAACCCGGCGACGACCAAGCGCTCTTCAAAGCCGAAGGCCCGCTTGCGCTGGATGGAAAAATCGTCTTGGAAGAATACTGTTTCAACCACACTGGCACTTATCCAACCGACCTTGCCGAAGAAATCTCCAAACTCATCACCGACGACTTGCTCGCCAGCATCAAAAACCGCCTCGTCGTCCTCTCTAACGGCATGATGAGCCATTTCGCATCCACTACCTGCGAAGTTGCCCAGCATGTCCGCATCTCCGACGAGACCGGCACCGCCGAAGGCACCGGGCTTTTCAATCAGGAGAATGTCCCCGCTGACACGCTCTTCTACGCGGTCCTCCACGCCACTGCCGGACGTGGCGAACATTTCCGGGGCAAAAATCCCGAGGAAGCATTTAGTGAGTTCGACGCCAAGCTCAAAGCCGCAAGCCAGGTCTTCCAATTTGGCGGTGACGCCTCGACCGGCCTCGGCTTCTGCACCGTTACCCTCAACGACAAAAAAGGAGCCTGACGCACCATGCAAAACCTCGATCAAATCCGCGCTGCTGCCGCGCTTAAGCTCCTGCCCGAAGGCAAGCCCCACGCCTTCGACCGCAGTGATGTCGTCGGCATTCCCGCGCTCATCCTCACCAATGGTTTGCTCGCTGCCGCCGCCTTCTCTTGTGAGGAAGGCAATGGCGCCCGCCAGGGCATGAAGCAAGCCTTCGATGGCATCGCAGCACATTTGAAAGAACGCGGCATCATTGCTACCTCCTCGTTGATCGAAGACCTATCAAAACGGGACAGCCTCACTCTCCAACGCGCCACTGCCGAGAGCCTCGCATTCATTGCTTATTTGAAACGCTTTGCCTTGAAAAAGTCAGAAACAGCCACTGCCTAGCAATGCCCATTTCCATGCTCAATGAAACCCGTGACGTCATCGATGCCGTCGCCGGGAAATGTGATAGCCGCAGCCTGTTTCTGGATCGCTTCGCTGATCCGCAGGCGAAGGATACCAAGGAATCCACTCCGCGCAAAGACTGGTTCGGCAGGCTTATTGGCAAAAAGCACGCAGATTCTCACTCGGCCACCGACTGGCTTCCCGCTCAAGCCCATCGAGTCCACGCCCGCCTCATGGGACGCCTGATGGTCAACATGTCCGGCGGCGTTATGGAACACGCGAATCTACTCATTGATCGCTACGGTCTCCCCACCATCCCCGGCAGTGCGGTGAAAGGCTGCGCCCGTCGCATGGCCCTTCAGGCTCTGCATGATTGGGTGGGAGCAGGCACCGCACGCCCAGCCGAGGATGACGCCTGTGCCCCCTGCTGCGAAGGCTTCGCCAGTCCCGCCGAAATGCTTGCCGCCATTGCCCGCGTCTTCGGCTGGGTGGAAAAGGACTGGGAGAGCGGACAGAAAGACGGGCTCTACCTCTCCGACCTCGGCTGGGCCTGCGGCGACCAGCACGCACAAATCTGGAAAGCCGCCGCCGTCCTGCTTGCCCAACGGCTTGGTTGGAAAGAGCCCTCCGGTGAAACTTCGTGGAAGGCTCTGCCGAGCTTCACCGGAACCATCGCTTTTCTCGCCGCATCGCCGAATCGCGACCCAGGTCTCGAACTCGATGTCCTCACCCCTCACCACAAGGAATACTACGAGGGCAAGCTCCGTGTGGCCACCGACACCGAAGACCCTCGCCCGGTCTTCTTCCCCGCCATCAAGCCACAAAAAGAGGGCGACTATTTTACCTTTCCCCTCATCCCGCTGCGCCGCGCAATCGAGAGCGATATCCTCTATGCCCGACGCTGGCTGGCCTCAGGTCTGGAAACCTTTGGGATCGGGGCAAAGACGAATGCGGGATATGGCTGGTTTGATGCGTCGGAGGAATTGAATTCCACCGTTCGCCGATCTATCGAAGATCAAAAGGATCTCTTGAGGGCGGAAAATGATCGCAAAGCCCGCGAAGCACTGGATACGGCAGAGCAGGAGGTCAGGCGCGCCGCCAAAGAAGCTCTTCGCCGAGAACTCGATGGACTCACGCCCGACCAGCAGGAAGACAAAAAAATCGAAATTCTCAACGACAGTCAATTCGACACCAAAGTCGCCGCATTTTGCAAAGAACCCAAGAAGGGAGGCCCAACGGAAGAAGAGAAGAAGGCTATCGTCCGCACTCTGCGAGGCGTGAGGCTCGCCTACTGGCAGACCTTCAAAACCAAGGCAACTAAAGGCCCGCTCGCCACGGTGGAGCAGGCCATCCGCGCCCTCAACAAACAGCTCCACGGAGACAAAATGCCATGAATCGTGAATCCTACCACATCGAGCTTATCAGCCCTTGTTTTTGTGCGGGCGCGGATCAATCCAAAGCGGAGATCCGTGCGCCAAGCATTCGCGGCCAACTTCGATGGTGGTTCCGGGTGCTCGGAGGCACACCAAGGGACGAAAGTGTTATTTTTGGGACCGTCGCGGGAGATCAAGACTGCGCCTCGTCGGCCTTGATCGTGCGAATCGCCGATTTTAGGAGCGGACCGGTTTGGAAACCGCCAACAATCAATCAAAACACTCCCGAAAACTATGTGTGGCATTATGCCTCTGTGTCCGGGACATCCGTAAAGGGAGCAACCGGACCGCGTTGGAAATCCACCGGAGCCGTGTTCCCACAATCCACCTTTACGCTTCATCTGGTCTGGCGGAAAACCGTCACGCCAACTCAGAAATCTTTGTTTAATCAATCCCTCCAGGCCTTTCTCGTACTCGGGGCACTTGGCCTCCGTGCCACTCGTGGCCTCGGTGCTTTCGTTTGCAAAGAGGCACGGAGCATTGAGGAACAACAACCCGGGCTTGAGAAAGTCGGCATTGTCTTTCGACGACGCACCGCGCCAGACACATTCTCCAGTTACGAGAGCACTTTGCGGGACTACAGCTCATGGTTTCGATATGAACTGCGCGATTCGAGGAAAGGCAAGAAACATGATTGTCCGTCGCCCCTTGGCGGAACGACTCCAGAACGACAGGCAAGTGCTATTCGCTTTCGCCCCATCAAACTCGACTCCGGCCAGTTCACCTGGCTTGCCTATGAGGCACCGCATCAACGTGTGTTGGGTCCTAAGGCAAGAACCTCGCGGGCCATGTTGGAAAATTATCAATTCACCGGCCCAGCCCCATCAGCCCCTGAAACCAGAAGGAAATATTGAAGCCATCCACTAATCCGCATCCCTTTGCTTGACTTTCTAGGTTACGCGCATAACGTTTTTCCATTATGGCCACAATGACAATCCGCACTTCGGTTGCGTTTGATCCGGCGACCGTTTTGCGGTGGCAGCGGCTGGCGAAGCGATGGGGGGTTTCGAAGTCGGAGGCGCTGCGCCGGGCGCTGGAGACCGCGGAGAACCAAGCCACCCCTGGCGGCGAGCCGGATTTTGATTCGATG
>JBBRHN010000277.1:0-3896 GCA_038222685.1 Chthoniobacterales bacterium
GTGCCGCCGCTCACGTTGGCACCGATCAGGTAGCTGGCGCGATCTGCGGGAGTAATCGCAAAAGCCCCCGCAAGATCGAGGTCGTTTTGGACGACTTTCGAGGCGAGCGAGGCATCGGCGCCGGCGAAGGGTTTGATCGCAATGCTGGTCGCATCGCCTTTTTTCACCGTGATCGTGGTTTCCTGCGAGAACGCGCAGAGCGGAGCGAGAAGGAGAGCGAGGAGCGTGAGTTTTTTCATTCGGACAGTGTGCAGATGATCATTCGCAAAGTTGCCCGTGTTTGACAAGTCAGGAACGGAAACGGCGGCCCACGGGAAATGTGCCGAGCGCAGTGAGAGAGCGGGCGAGTTTGCCCGCCCGGGTGAGGGCGCGGCTCACGCCAGGCGTTGCGAGGCCGCCTTCAATCTCGACGTAAAAGACGTAGGTCTGCGGTTGACCAGGGACGGGGCGCGAGACGATGCGGGTAAGGCTCACTCGGCCGCGCGCGAAGGGGCCGAGAAATGCATGGAGGCTCCCGCATTCGTTGGGCAAAGTCGCGACCATGGCCGTTCTGTCGGCTTGTCCGTCGGCCGGCTGCCGCGCGATGGTAAAAAAATTCGTCACATTGACGGCGTCACCGGCGTCGGGAAACTCGATGACGGCCAAGTCGTAGATCGCGGCGGTTCCCGGGGATGCGAGAGCGGCGGCGTCGCGGGTCGTTGCGGCGCGTTGGGCGGCGGCGGCGGTGCTTTCGACGGGCACGAGTCGGGCGCGCGGATGCCGCTTTTTGAGCCATGCCGCGTGATGTTTGATCTGTGTGAAATGAGAGAACACCGTGCGAATGGCTCCGCCGGGTCTCCCGAGGAGGGCGATGCGAATATCCAACGACAACTCCTCGCGAACGAAAATGGCACCGGCATTTCGAATCAATAAATCCACCGTGTCGTAAACCGTCCCTCCGGAGGAATTCTCGACCGGCACTAAACCTAAATCCGTCTCGCCGGCACCGACTTTTTCGAACACAGACTCGATTGTTGGACAGGAAACCAACTCCGACCGCTTTCCAAATCGCTTCCGGGCGAGGATGCCTGAGAAGGTTCCCTCCGGGCCAAGAAATGCGACGCTACTCATCGCTCATGGCTAAGGGAACCTTTGCGCGCTGTCAATCGGTCACCCCTTCACTGCGCCGGCGGATAGGCCGCGGACGAAGAGTTTCATTGTGAAAAGGAAGATGATGAGCAGGGGAAGGCTGGCGACGAAAAACGCGGCCATGACGCTGCCCCATTGCTTGACGTATTCGCCGTCGAGGTAGATCAACCCGACGCCGATGGTAAAAAGTTGCGGGTCGCGGAGGATGACAAGCGGCATGAGAAAGTCGTTCCACGAGCCGAGAAATTGCAAGATGGCGAGTGTGCCAATGATGGGCCCGCTCATGGGAATGACGACGTGGATGAGTTGTTTGAGGTGAGAGGCACCGTCCATTTCGGCGGCTTCGAAGAGATCTTTAGGTAGCTCTTCGATGAAGTTGCGCAGAACGTAAATGCAGAAAACCTGGCCGCCGGAGATGCCGAGGATGATGAGTGCCCAGAGCGTATTGAGGAGGTTGAAAGATTGCAGGAGAGCAAACAGCGTGACGATGTTTGCCACGCCGGGCAGTAGCATGAGGAGGAGAAACGCAGCCCACAGCGCGTTGCCGCCGGGCATTTTGTAACGCGCGAAAAAGTAAGCGCCGAGCAGGGAAAAAAACAGTGCGCCGACGGTCGCAGTCACAGAAACCACAACGCTGTTGGCGACAAACGGCATGATGAGATGGAAGGCATCGACGTAGTTTTTCCAGACCCAGTCCTGTGGAAGTGCGGGGAGCCAAGTGTTCTCGTAGAACATCTTGTTCGTCTTCAAGCTGATCTGGATCATCATGTAAAACGGCAGGAGCTCGAGCGCGAGGATCGCCCAGATCATGATGTGCTTGGAGAGGTCGCCGGTTTTTCGTCGGACAGTGGCTGGAGGCGTGTTCATTTATCGACCTTCACAAATTTGTTGTTGATCCAAGTGAGCCCGAGGATGAAGACAAAAAGGAAAAGCCCGAGTGCACAGGCGTAGCCGAATTCTCCGGCAATAAAGGCGCGATTGAACATCCACAGTCCGGGGACCATTCCGCGTCCACCCGCTCCACCGTCGGGCCCGAGAAGCAAAAATTGCAGCCCGAAACCTTGCAGCGTCCCGATGATCATCAGCACCATGCTCAGGCGGACTTGGGTCATGATTAGCGGAAGCTCGATGTGCAGGAATTTCTGAAAAGGCGTGACGCCGTCCAAGTCGGCGGCTTCGTAAACCTCGGTGCCGATGGATTGCAAGCCGGCAAGGAAGATGAGCACGCCGACGGCGCCGATCCATGGGAAACCCCAAATGATCAGTGCGGGGATGATGAGGGCGGGTTCGCCGAGCCAGGCGGTCGGCACCCCTTCATAAAAGACGCCCCAGCCGAAAAATTGATCCATGTGGACGAGCAGGGTTTTGAGGTGGGAGGCATCGAGGGCGGCATTCAGGACACCGAGGTTGGGGTCGAAGAAAAATTTCCAGATGAAGAGGGTGACAAGGCCGGGAACGATCATCGGAATAACGACCATTACCCGATACCAATACTGCCAGCGGTCGCTTTTGAGCCGGTGGATGAGCACGGCGAGAAAAATCGACGGGATCATGCGGAAGACGTTTGCGATGACAAGAATTCCAATCGTAATAAACGAGGTCCAGAAGACCTTGTCGCCCAGAATATCGGTGAAGTTTTTGAGGCCGATGAATTCTTTGGTATCCCCGCCGCCCCACAGAAAAAAGCTGTGATAGATGGCACTGATGGTCGGGTAGTAGGAAAAAATCGCGATCAACAGCACCGATGGGACGATGAATAAATACAGCTTCCACTCGAGCAGGGCTTTGGTTTTGGAGATCGGAAGCGGCATGGCTGAAAATTACGGTTTTGCCAGGGCCGTCTCTGTGGCGCGCAGGGCGGCTTTGTTTAAGTAGTATCCGCGCTCGATCGAGGAGATCGATTGCAGCGCCTCGTCGAGCTTTTCATCGAGCTTGGCGTCTCCGGGATCCTTTGCACGCTGAACGGCGAGTGCGGCGACGACGGTATCGCGCCTTTTGGAGTTCATACTCGTCGAGCGGATGAGACGAGTGAGATCACTTTTCTGTGCTTCCAGATAACCGACGGAGAGGCGGTCTGCAAACTTTTGGGGCGAACCCTCCGGACCAAAGAGATCGTTGATGTTGGTGTTATAGATTCGCGCGGCGTCGGGCTGATTCGGAAGCGGAAATCCCGGGGCGTAACCATCCATGAGCGGCTGAAAGGGAGCGGCATCGGGGTGAGGCTCTACTCCGACAACAGCGGGAATCCACCGGCTGACGTTTGTCCACACCCGGTTCGCAGGCTGGCTGCCGAGGAAGAGTAAAAAATCTTGGGCGATGGCGGGATTTTCGGATGAGCGCGTGAGGCCGAAACTCACTGCGGACACCGCTCCGGCTTCGGAGATGCGGCCTTTGGTGAAGGGGCCAAACTCGGGATCATCGGGCGTCGGGAACGGGATGCGACCGACGCCCACGGTAAAGGGTGATTGCGAGCGGATGCTGGTAGAGTCCCAACTCCCGGAGCAAATCATCAGCGAGCGGCCCTGCACAAAATAAAATGTCGCGTCGTCGCGCTGGAGCTGCATAAAGCCGGGTTGAAGAAACTCAGAGACCTCGCGCATGAGGGTGAGGCCGGAGAGAACTTCGGGGGAGTTTGGCGACCATTTGTTCTGTGCGAGCCACTCCATCGTGAGTGTGGGATCCGTGACGAGCGTTCCCGTGGGCGAAAGTTGATCCATGAGCTTCTGGGTTTGCGAAGCGAAGAGAGCATTCATGAGCAGAGGACCGTT
>JBBRHN010000278.1:0-3862 GCA_038222685.1 Chthoniobacterales bacterium
ACCACCTCGCCCGCTATCGTTCCCGCAAAGACCGCCGCTGCTCCGGTCGAGGCTCCGAAGCCGTTGGCCAAGACGACGGAAACCGCCAAGCCCCTCGTAACCACGACAGTCGCGAAGGCCACGCCGGCCCCAGTTGCCAAATCGACGCCCGCTCCCGTAGCCAAGCCCTCACCGGCTGCCGTGAAAGCCGCCGCAGGAACCTACGTCGTCGCCAAAGGTGACAACCCTTATTCAATCGCCAAGAAGTTGAAGGTGACTTTTGCCGAGTTGATGAAGGCGAACAAAATCGAAGACCCAACGAAACTTCAGATCGGGCAAAAGCTCGTCGTTCCTCAGAAATAAAGAGGTCGATTCCTCATGCAGAAGCACGGCATCCATTTGTTGCTCTTGACTGTCGCGGGCTTGATCGCTCTCGGCCTCGTCATGCTTTTCAGCACAAGTGCGTTTGCCCGCGACAGCCATGGGGATATTTACTACTTCGTCAAACGTCAGGGAATGTGGCTCTGCGTGGGACTGGTCGTAGCGGTGGCGGCGGCGTGCATTGATTACCATCGGTGGCAGCAGGTTTGGTGGATCTGTTTTGCCGGAGCATTTGTGTTGTTGTTGCTCTGTTTCGTGCCGCCGATTGGACAAAGGATCAACGGATCCTCGCGCTGGATCAACGTTGGTTTCGGCGTGTTGCAACCAAGCGAACTGGCAAAAATCGCGGCGATTTTCTTTTTGGCTTGGTGGTTTTCGAAATTCGAGCGCGAGACGCGGACGTTTTGGAAAGGCGTGGTTTTTCCATTGGCCATTGTCGGTTTGTTGATGGTGCCGATTGCTTTCGAGGTTGATCTCGGCAACACGGCACTCATTGGCGCGACGTCCGTCGCCGTCATGTTCGTGGCCGGCATTCGGCTTCGCTGGTTTTTCCTTATCATCGGCTCCGGATTGGCGGCCGTTCTTCTCCTCGCACTCAATATCGACGAGCGCCACGCACGCCTCATGGCGTTCATGAACCCCGAGCAATACCGGCTCTGCGAAGGCCTCCAACAATGGCAGGCGCTCATCGCCTTTGGATCCGGGGGCATCGATGGACTCGGCCTCGGCGAGGGCCGCCAGAAAATGCTCTACCTCCCTTACGCACACACGGATTTTATTTTTCCAATGATTGGGGAGGAACTCGGGCTGCGTTTCACTTTGCTCACAGTGGCGGGGTATCTCGTCCTTTGTCTCTGCGGCTCGCTCGTCGCCGCGAACGCCCGCGACCGGTTTGGGCTGTTACTGGGCTTCGGCGCGGTGATGATGATTTCACTTCAGGCCGCCGTGAATATTGGCGTCACAACATCGCTATTGCCTAACAAGGGAATGCCGCTTCCATTTATTAGCTATGGTGGTTCGAATCTTATGGTTTGTCTCTTTCTCATCGGTTTGCTCGTCAACATTCACCGACATGGCCGTCCGCTGGTGCCGCGCTTTGCGCCTGCCCTTCTACGCGCCCAAGTCCAGCCTCGCTTATGAATAAGATCGCACCCTTTCGCGCGGTCATCGCCTGTGGTGGAACGGGGGGGCATTTGTTTCCGGGTCTCGCCGTGGCGGAAACTCTCCGCGCCCGCGGACATGACGTTCTCCTGTTTGTTTCGGAAAAAGAGATCGACGCAACGGCTTTGAACGACCATCCGGAGTTTCGCTCGGAAAAACTGCCGTCTATCGGGATGCCGTCGATGATGGTCTCGCCAGCGTTTGTGCGATTTCTTCGCCGCTCGTGGGAGAGCCTTTCACTTTGCCGCACGAGCTTCCGGAGATTCCGGCCCTCGATCGTTCTCGGTATGGGCGGATTCACTTCGACAGCGCCAATCATCGCCGCACGCCTGCGCGGGACCCCGACACTCGTCCACGAATCGAATGCGATTCCGGGCCGAGCGAACCGTTTGGCAGCCAAATTCGCGACCAAAGTTTTGCTCGGCTTCGAGGAAGCGGAAGCGCGTTTACCCGGCGTGTCGTGTGTGGTGACAGGAACCCCCGTGCGAAAAAATCTTGGCGCACCGATGGACAAGGCAAAAGCCCGCGAGTCGTTTCGTTTGCGTCCCGACTGGAAAACGCTCCTCGTCACCGGCGGGAGCCAGGGAGCGGCGGGAATCAACCAACTCCTTTTCAAAGCCGCCCCGCTCCTCGCGAATCACGAGTTGCAGATTATCCACCTCACCGGTGAGCAGGACGACCGCCTCGCAGCGGCGAATTATCAACGCGACGGAATCCCGCACTACGTCTCTCCGTTTCACCACCGAATGGAGGAAGCATACTCGGCAGCGGACGTCGTTGTTTCGCGCGCCGGCGCGTCAAGCCTGAGCGAGATTTCGCAGTTCGGTTTGCCGTCGATCCTGATTCCTTATCCGCACGCGACGGACGATCACCAGACCGCCAACGCGGAGATTTATGTGCGCGGCGGAGCAGCCGAGCTTCTTGTGGAAAAAGATACCGGAGCGGAGACATTTTCGGCGTTAATTCTCAACCTGCTGAGCGACGATGCGCGTCGCGAGCGGATGTCTGTTGCGTCTCACCGCATCCCGCCATCGGCGGCGGCGTCTAACGTTGCTGACATCATGGAAACCCTCGTCCAGGAGGCAGGAAAATGACGGTGTTCGAACTCCAGGGATTTCTGACCGGACCAGCGGCCCGGCGCGTTCATCTCATTGGCGTTGCTGGCAGCGGGATGAGCGGAATCGCGGGATTGCTGCTCGCGCTCGGGAATCAGGCGAGCGGATCGGACAAGGTCGACACCGTGGAGGTTGAACGCCTTTGCAAAAAGGGACTTCGGTTTTCTTCTCCGCACTCCGCGGAAGAAGTGATCGACGCGGAACTCGTGGTCTATTCTTCAGCGATCAAGGCGGGAAATGTCGCTTACGATGAAGCGAAGCGGCGGGGCATTCCCATGGTGCGGCGGGCCGATGCGCTGGCGGCGATTATGGCGGCAAAAAAAGGCATCATTGTTTGCGGGATGCACGGCAAGACAACAACGTCGTCCATGGCGGCCCATGTCCTGCGTGCGGGCGGGCTCAAGCCTTCGCACTACGTCGGCGCGGAAATCCCGATCCTCGGCACAAACGCCCGTTGGGACTCGGAGGGGGACTATTTTGTCGCCGAGGGCGATGAGAGCGACGGCACGCTCATCAACTATCTTCCCGAGCACGCCATCGTGCTCAATATCGAACCCGAGCATCTCGATTTCTACAAAGATCTCGAAGCAATCGATGCCGTTTACGCCCGCCTGATTTCTCAGACGACGGGCTTGGTGTTTTACTGCGGCGACGATGTCGGCGCTGTGCGTGTGTGCGCTTCACATCCGCGCGCGATTTCATATGGACACGGCGAATCTTGCACCTACCGGCTGAGAGGCTTGGCGACGGAGAATTTTCGCTCGCACTTCGATGTCGAACGCGGCGGCGTTCGGCTCGGCGAAGTCGCCTTGGGTATCCCCGGCGCTCACAACGCTGTCAATGCGCTCGCGGTCGTCGCGCTCGCGACCGAACTCGACGTTTCCTTCGAGAAAATTGCGGCGGCACTCGAGACATTTCGGGGCGCGCGGCGACGTTTCGAGATTCGGTATGAATCCGCGGAGCATTTGCTGGTGGACGATTACGGCCATCACCCGACCGAGATTGCAGCGACGCTGGCGACCGCAAGGACGGGCGGGTGGAAGCGGGTGATTGCGATGTTTCAACCTCATCGTTACTCGCGCACACTGGCTTTGCGCGAAGAATTCGGAAAGGCATTTGCCGAGGCGGACCACGTGTTTGTCGCGGACGTGTATGCCGCCAGCGAAAAACCGTTGCCGGGTGTTTCCGGACAGACGATTGTCGATGCGCTCGTTGAGAACGGCCAC
>JBBRHN010000279.1:0-3859 GCA_038222685.1 Chthoniobacterales bacterium
CCGAGCAAGCTGGACGCTACGTCAAAGCGGCGCAGTTGTTTCAAAAATCCATCGATCTTGACCCGCCGCGCTCCGCCCGCGCTCTTAATTATCTTGGCTATATGTGGGCGGATCGAAACGAAAATCTCGACGAAGCCGAAACTCTCATCCGCCGTGCGCTGGAACTCGAGCCCGGCACCGGTGCCTACCTCGACAGCTTGGGTTGGACACTCTTTCGCAAGGGCCAATACGAGGATGCGCTTGCCGAACTCCTGAGAGCCACAGCGGCATTTGAAACCCCCGACCCCATTGTTTGGGAGCACGTCGGCGACACTTATGAGAAGCTGGGTCAAAGTGCGGAAGCCGTCATGTATTGGCAGAAGGCACTTCAGGTCGATCCGGCGAGCCTTTCTTTGACTGCGAAGATCGACGCGCACTCGTCGCGCATTGCGGCTCAACCCAAGCCAGCTACTCCACAAACTCCAGCTCGTTGACCGGCGGCACGAGGCCTTTGGCTGCTGCGTCGCCGAGGAACTTGCGAATGGCCGCCCGCCCGGTATCGCCGTAGTCGAGTGTGTAGTCGTTGACATACATGCCGATAAACTCGTCTGCCAGTGGGACATCCATTCCGCGGGCATGGGACATGCTGTGCTCCACGGCCGGACGCCGGTTTTCGAGGCCATAGCGAATGCTTTCGCGCAAGATATCCGACAGCTCATGACGCACGTCCGGCGGGATGTCTTTGCGGACGATGTTGCCGCCGAGCGGGAGCGGAAGCCCGTGCGTCTCTTTCCACCATGCACCGAGATCGCGGATGAGCGAAAATCCATCGCGTTTGTAGGTGAGTTGCCCTTCGTGAATAATGAGCCCAACGTCCGCGCGGCCTTCGCGGACGGCGTCGAAGATTTCGTCAAACGGCACAACCACATGGTCAAAGTCGGCGCCAAGATAAAGTTGAGCGGCAAGGTAAGCGCTCGTCATCCGCCCGGGAATGGCGATGCGTTTTCCCCGTAACCACTCGCGCCGATCGTCTTCGGAATTAAGATCCGTGGAGGCGAGAGTGATGAACATGGGTCCGTAGCCATCGCCCATGCTCGCACCGCTAGGCAACGGTGCATACTTGTCGAGCAGGTGCGCGAGCGCGTGAATCGAGACGGCTGTGATGTGAAGTTCTCCGCGCGTCGCCCGCTCGTTCAGCGTCTGGATATCCTGCAGGATGTGGTCGAAGCGATAACCGCGAAGGTCGATTTTCCCCTCGGCCATGGCGTAAAACATAAAGGCATCATCGGGGTCGGGCGAGTGGCCCAGCGTGAGAGTCGTCGATTTCCAATCAGTCATGAGATCGCACAATCAAGCACGGACATCCCCTCCCCGCCAGTAAATGTCTCCAAACGGCCCGCTATTTTCGAAAAAGGTAAAGTCCGTAGCAGAGCAATGCCCCAATCGCGTAAACCAACCAAGCCTCCGAGACAACATACGGATACACCATCAACAGCACGGCGATGAGCCGGGAGAGGGCATAGCTAAAGACTATCACTGCCGCGCATGTGCGCCACGTGATCTGGAAAAAAGACATATCGCGCTCGCGCCGAGGCGATGTATTTTTCACGAATGAAACTCAACGATTCCTCCCTCCTCCGCCGCGATGCCCTCTTCGGTGGGCGCTGGCAAGCGAGCGCGACCGGCGCAACATTCGAGGTAACAAATCCGGCTGACGGCACTCTGCTTGCGACCGTGCCCAGTCTCTCGCTCGACGAAACACGAGAGGCAATTGAATTCGCCGCGAACGCGATGAAAAGTTGGCAGGTCGTTCCGGCCCCCGAGCGGTCGCGTTTGCTGCGCCGGTGGTTTGATCTGATGATCGAAAATGCCGACGACCTTGCGGCGATCCTGACTGCCGAGCAGGGCAAACCTCTCGGCGAAGCGCGGGGCGAAATTCTTTACGGTGCGTCCTACGTCGAGTGGTTTGCCGAAGAGGCCAAGCGCGCCTGCGGCGACATTATCCCCTCGCCTTCTGCGGATCGCCGGATCGTGATTCTGAAGGAGCCGGTGGGCGTGTGCGCGGCGATCACTCCTTGGAATTTTCCCAACGCGATGATTACGCGCAAACTCGCGCCCGCCCTTGCCGCCGGATGCGCGATGCTCATCAAGCCCGCCTCGCAAACTCCGCTCTCCGCTCTCGCTCTGGCGTTTCTTGCCGAACAGGCCGGTATTCCCGCCGGTCTCGTCAGCGTGCTTACCGGCGATGCCCGCACGATCGGCGGTGAGTTGTGCCGTCACCCGCTCGTGCGCAAACTCACCTTCACTGGATCCACTGCCACCGGAAAAATCCTGCTGCGCCAATGCGCCGACACAGTCAAAAAGGTAACCATGGAACTCGGCGGCAATGCCCCGTTCATCGTCTTCGCCGACGCCGACCTCGACGCTGCTGTCGAAGGTTGTATGGCTTCGAAGTTTCGAAATGCCGGGCAAACCTGCGTATGCGCAAATCGGATTTTTGTGCACACTTCCGTGATGGAAGCTTTCTCGGCGAAACTCGCCGCCGCAGTGGAAGGCCTCGTCGTCGGCAACGGCGTTGACGATGAAATTAATCAAGGCCCGCTCATCGACGAAGCCGCTCTTGCGAAAGTCGAGGCGTTTGTAGCCGACGCCTTGGGGAAAGGTGCCAGCATCGTTTGCGGCGGACACCGGCACGCCCTCGGCGGAACCTTTTTCGAGCCAACGATTCTCGCGAACTGCACGACCGACATGCTCCTCGCCGAGGATGAAATCTTCGGGCCGGTCGCGCCGCTTTTTGCATTTGAAACGGAAGCCGAAGTGATCCATCTCGCCAATGCCACCAATGTCGGACTCGCCAGCTACTTTTACAGCAAAGATCTCGGCCGCGTGTGGCGCGTCGCAGGCGCGCTCGAGTTCGGTATGGTCGGCGTCAACACCGGCCTGATCTCGAACGCAATGGCCCCGTTTGGCGGAGTGAAGGAATCCGGCATGGGGCGCGAAGGCTCTAAATACGGCTTGGACGAATACCTCACCGTCAAATACGTCTGCATGTCTTTTGAGCCGGCGGCTGCGTAGCGCGTTTTTGTCAGTCTTCGCGGATCGCGTCGGACCGTAGCGCCTCGAAAAAAATCACTCCTCCTTTTGGCATAGGACAGCAGTTGTCCTACCTCATGTGGAATGATGTTCCCGTTATGAACATCAAATCCATCCGCAAGATTCTCTGGAACCCAAAAAGCAACCGTCGTCCTGTTTTTGAGCAACTCGAGCTCAAGCTCCCGGCCTCACGCCTCACACGTGACGAAACGGACGTTCTCAACGACCTTCGTCGTCTCCGCGAACGTCTTGCAAAAGCCTGACGCTCCGCCACCCAGCCACAAATGTCTTTCCGTGTCCTCTCAGATCCACCTAGAGTCATCCGACGATGTCTGACATTTTTGATATCCTCAAGGGCCGCGAAGTTCGGAAGTATTCGCCAGGCCAAAACGTTCTGCAACAAGGCGAGGAAACAGGTTGCCTTTTCTTCCTGATCGAAGGGTCGGTCGACATTTTGAAGGACAATGTGCGAGTGGCCTCCGCTTCGGAGCCGGGCGTAGTCTTTGGCGAGTTGGCGGCAATCCTCGGTGTTCACCACACAGCCACGGTGCGGGCCGTGACCGAATCGTCGTTTTTCGTCGTCGAGGGCGCTGCGGATTTTCTTAAATCCTCGCCTGAGATGAGTCACTTCATTTGCAAGCTCCTCGCCCGCAGACTGGACTCCATCAATTGCTATTTTGTGGAAGTGAAGAAACGCTTCGAGGGCCACGAACTTATCGATCCTATGATCGGCGCGCTCGAAGCCTTGCTCCACGCCCAACCGACGCGTTTGCGTCCGGTCAAGCGT
>JBBRHN010000280.1:0-3840 GCA_038222685.1 Chthoniobacterales bacterium
CCTGCGGTCGTTGTCTTCCGATAGTTTTTGGTTTCGGCCTGGCTCCCGACTCCCCGGCCCGGATGGGTCACCGAAATCGACAGATCCATCGTCGTCGCGGCTCCCATCGCACCCGAATCGGCGAGGAGGTCGTCATCGAGACGTAACTCAGCGGTGCTACCAGCAAAAGTGAGTGTGATCTTGCGACCTCTGAGATCACTAGTAGGAAGTTCATAATCGAGCCCGGCGGCGGCCGTGGAACTGAATCGCACCTTCGCTTTGTATGCAACGAACTGAGAAGCGTCCACGGAATCGTAAAAGACTGGCGAAAGGTTCGCGGCGGCAAAATAAGTTGGTTGTTGCCAAGCCGCCGACAACGTAGAAGCCGCCGCTGTCACAATCGAACGCCCTTGAACCAAGTCTTTGACGGCGGCGGAGCCAAGGGCCGGAACGAGCGTCGTAGCCCGCGCCGTGAGATAGGTTCCTATCGCGCCGGAGTTCAGCCCGGAAGCCGAATTGGTATCTGCCGTCCCGGCTGCCTGCGCAAGGAGTGTCGCCCGAGAATACCCGGAAGCCGTAACGAGATCGGCTGCCGCTCCTTTTGTGTAGGTTTTGAATGAGGGGTCAAGCGGATCAAAACTGGCCCCTCCATTTAAAGAGATGCCCACAAAAATCCGGTCAAAAACCAGCAACGCTTTCCCATTGGAAACGAGATAACTCGGCGAACCATCGTTTGTAAGCACGGTGCCCGAGCCCAAGTTATTCAGAAAGACTCTCGCAAAAGATATCTGCTTCGCCATTTTGTCCGACACACCCGCGCTGTAAGGCGAGGCCACGCCAAACGCCTGGATATAAGTTTTTCCGGGAAAGGGTTCGTCGGCGAGACCAAACCAATCCCGGAGATCCGCGTAATCTACCACGTTGCTTAACCGGATAAGTTTGACGTTCTGAGAAGCATACCCGGCGGCGAGGAGTAGATCGCGCAGTAACGCGCATTGGTCAAAGTCGTTGCCGGAGCCTTCCAGCAACGTCAGCGCCGACCCCTTAACAAGACCATGGTAATGCTCGTAATCAATGTTGTTGCGAACCCAGTTGAAAATACGAAGCACCTTGGCCGAGGCAGCTTCCCCCGCCACAGCCTGCCCATCGCCAAGCGCCGACGCCAGGGCTGCCACTTCCGAATCGATAGATTCCGGCACGGATAAAGCCGCTGCGAACTGGAATTCTGATTGCGAACCCGGCAAACTTCCTCCGTTCACCATCGTCGAGCCCTCGCCTGAGGTTATACTGCCCCCCGGTGAAAGCGTCAGATCGACCACTCCATTTTCCCACATCGGATAATCCTGCGCTCTCGCCGAAACGCCGGGTACCATGCCCGCGAGTAGTACCGCCACTGCCATACGCGGCAAACGACGCAGGCAGAGGGCGGTGAGTGCGGCGGCAAGAATCGCATAGCCCCATAGCGGCATGGCGGGCACACCGGAATTCAGCGAGACGGGGAGGAGGTCCGTCCAGGTGCGACCCTGCGCATCGGTGAAGGTGACTTCCAAAAGTTGTGTGCCAAGTGGCGTGTCGAGCCCCACGTTGGCGGGAACGGAAAATGAGCCATTGCCATCGTTGGTCATGCTCGTCGTGGCGTTACCGCCTAAGCCCGAAAGGTTGACCGTGGCCGTTATCCCCGTGCTAGCCGGGTTGGTTAATGGCACGGGAGTTGCCTGCAAAAGAATCTGCCCTCCCGGTGCTCCGGTGAGCGGGTTGCTCGTCGCGAAGCCCGAGATGTTCATCCCGGCATCGAGGGCGAACCCCGCCGACTTTCCATCATCACCAACGGCACGCACCAGTGCTCCGGTCGCATCGTAGAGATAAGTGTCAGCTCGCGCCATGCTCGGGAAGAAATTATTCGCGCACAGGACGCAAAACGCACCAAGAAGGGAAGTGAATTTCATATTATTGGTGGAGGTCGAGCAGTTCGGCGGAGCGTAAGTGCTTTATCAAAATCCCACCGCCTCAGAACGAGAAACACTACAAGCACCGCGCACTCAAGAAAGTAATTGTGACAAAATCGTCATAAATGGATCGCGACTCATTTCGTGTGCATCACACACACCAAGCGAGCTTGGCATTGGTAAGAATTTTCGTGTGCAAGAAGCACGCGATTGAAACAGACCCGAAAATATCCCTCGCGCAACATCATCGGCTTTCGCGTGCGCAAAGCCCGGTTGCAAATGGCTCCCCCAGTGTCGCAAGATGACCTCGCCGGACGCCTCGCCCGCCGTGGTGTCGTGATGGACAGGTCTGCCATATCGCGCATCGAGAATCGCACCCGTTACGTCATGGACTACGAAGCCAAAGCCCTTGCCCAATCTTTGAAAGTCAGCGTCGCTTGGCTCTACTCCGAGACAACGTCCTAACAACGCTCCCCTCACCGCTCCCTTCAGGCCTGCGATAGATCACTACCACCCAGAGCAACACTGGTGCGGCGAGCCGCGTCGCATCCACCAGTGCTTGCTTGAGTGTGCCCATGCGCCCCTGCGAAGTCGGCGACAAGTCCACAAGGCCCACAAAGCTGGATTCCAGCCAAAGACTCATCGCAAGCACTCCCAACACCAGCACCTGTAAACCGGTCGCCCCCACCGCCAACGCACGCCACCTGCGACCCCACGCCATCGGCGTCGCCAGCACCAACGCACAAAACAAAGTGGTCGGATTCCACCCCAACGACCGAACGCCAAAGTCCATATGCCGCACTGGCCCCGAGCCATCGCTTGCCATGAGCTTGCGGTTGACGATTTCCACCCGCGTATCGCCCGCCCTCGAATCGTGAGGACGAAAAGTGACCTCGCGATCTGCATCATCGCTCTCAAACACCATTGAGGTAACTCCGCGAAACGCCGCCTCATACCACCGCCCCAAAAGCGGCCACGACAGTTGCAGCAAACAAAAGAGCAACACCACGCGCATCAGAAACCAAGCGATCTCGCGCCCGCTCACGACAACCTCCGCCCCAAGGCACCCGTCCACGCGAGCCAGCCGCCGAGGATCAACAGAGCCGACACATTGAGCGCGGCGGGCCACAGTCCCAGATGCGCCGTATCGAAATATTGCGGCCGGTATTGCCCCACGAGAAAGAGACTCGTGATGCGCACGATGTTAAGGGCAAGTATCGCCACCAAGGAGCCGCCAACTCCCAGCAACTTCTCGCGGAGGCTCGAAGGGAAAGCCAAAATCGCCGCGACAAGAAAAACCCAAATCTCCAAGCCGCTACAACCCGGAATCACCGTCAACGCAAATGTCGGCGAGAGAATTGTCCCATCCCGCACCTCCAATTCCAGACCCGTTGCTCCCAGCAACCAGCCACAAATCTCCGCATTAGCCCGAGTCAACTCCGACCGCACCCAGGCATACGGGCCTGACATCGCAACGAGCCACAGCGCAGCCATCGCCACGATGAACTTTCCCACAAAAACCAACGCCCCACGTTTGCGATCCACCACCGCTACCAACCAACGCCACATGCGTCTCGTTAAAGGATCCTCTGCCTGGCGCGGTGTGCTTTTCACACGCCACGCCCTACCCCGCACCAGAGCGACCGTCAAGATTTGCTCCAGAAAACCGCTCCATAGATAATGAGGCGCACCACTTGAGGCTCAAAACGCAAGCCTTACCATCCAAGGTCCCCCATCCAGTTCCGGAAACGTGCGCCCTATCACACAAGACACTCCCGCCAGCTCCCGAGAGACCCAGATTAGCATCCAAGGAGCATCTCGCGGCTTCTCAGACGAGAACCATATCAAAAAGCCCGCCGATGCAGAATTCGTTGAAGCCGCGCAAGTGAGCGACAGCGAAGCCACACTCACCGCA
>JBBRHN010000281.1:0-3836 GCA_038222685.1 Chthoniobacterales bacterium
ACTGGTCGTGAAGCTGGCCTGACCGGGGCAGAAGCTTTTTCGCCGCAGGAACCTCAATCCCGAAGAAACTTCCTGAATTTCTTTTGTAGGGCTTCGCTCAGGGGGCTGACCCCCTCCTCGCGCAGGAAGCGGTCGCATTCCTCCGCCGGGAAGGAATCCGGGGTTTGAGGGATCTCGACAAACGCAAGCCTCGCATGAGGTTTTCCGATAAAAACGGATGTCTTCCGCTCAATTGGTTTTGAAATCACGGATGGCATTTTTGCTTCCTCTCAGGCTTGGCCCGGTTTTGCGCGCCCTTTTGAGGCTTGATAGCAGGGACTGCATTCATTACGCGGCTCCCAGCCATGAACGACAGCGATGTCCTGCAGCTACTTCGCGACGAGCCGTTTCCGATACCTTAGCGAACGAACGCGTATTTGAATATGCATCGCATGGCGCTGAATCCATCGCGCCATCCAATCTTTTTTCCCTCGGCATAGGTGCGTCCGTGGTAGGAAATGGCAACTTCGTAGATACGGACGCCGAGGCGGGCGACTTTGGCGGTGATCTCGGGTTCGAAGCCGAAGCGATTTTCTTCGATGCGGATTTGTTGAATGATCTCGCGGCGGAAGACTTTGTAGCAGGTTTCCATGTCCGTGAGGTTGAGATTGGTCATCATGTTGGAGAACACGGTGAGGAATTGGTTTCCGACGGAGTGCCAGAAATAGAGGACGCGGTGGGCTTCCGATCCGATGAAACGTGAGCCGAAAACGACGTCGGCTCGGTTTTCAAGTATCGGAGCGAGCATTTTGGGATACTCGGAAGGATCGTATTCGAGGTCGGCATCCTGGATGATGACGATGGGGGCGGAGGCGAGCGCGATGCCGGTGCGAAGTGCTGCGCCTTTGCCTTGGTTGACGTCGTGCGTGGCGACGCGAATCCGGGGATCAGCGTCGGCGCATTTTGTTAGAACTTCGAGCGAGGCATCGCTTGAGCAATCATCGACGCAGATGAGCTCAAGGACGACGGGCTGTTGAAGGACGGTGCGGATGACTTCGGCGACGGTGCCGGCTTCGTTGAAGACGGGCATGACGACAGAGAGACAGGGAGCCGGAGTTTGCATCCGGGGCGATGTTTATTGGTCGTTGTGCCGTGAGGGAAGCAAAATACGATCCACGGGCGGCTTCGCTGGAACGAGGTCGGATTTTCCGCAACCGCATCCGGCGCAGGGTTGAGAGGATTTCCGGCGGTATTTTGCGAGGGCACTACGAACGACGTAGGCTGTGGCCAGGACGACGAGGATGCCGACGATGAGGAGTTCGATGGGATTCATAAGCGGCTTCCGATTTGGTAAATAACCACGGCGGCGATCCACGCGAGGGCTGTCATGACAATAAACGAGCCAATGGCCCAGCGCCAGTTGAGTTCTTTGGCGATGACGGCCACGGTGGCGCCGCATTGCATGCAGAGAGCAAAAAAGACCATGAGCGAGAAGACGACGGGCAGGGTGTAAACCGGCTGGCCGATCCTCGGGCCGCTCTGCCATTTTTCGTTTGCAAGAATCGTGCGGAGATCGTTTGAACTCTCGTCCACATCGGAGCCGAGATTGTAGATGATCCCCATGGTGGCGATAATGACTTCGCGGGCGGGAAAACTGGAAAGGACGCCGACGGTGATTTTCCAATCAAATCCCGCCGGATCGAAAATCGGCTGCACGGTTTTTCCGAAACGGCCCAAGTAGCTTTGTTCGATATACGCGCCTTGAATGCGGTGGTCGAGTTCGAGGGAGAGCGGGGACTCGGGGTTTTCGAGTTCGGTCTCAGCTTGTGGCGAGGAGGCGTGAGCGGCGACAAACTCGGCGCGAGTTTGCTCGGCAACGGAGTCCGATCTTGGAAAATAAAGCAGTGCCCAAATAATGACGGAGAACGCGAGGATGACGGTTCCGGCACGGATGAGAAACTCGCGTCCGCGTTGCCACATGCGGAAGATGACGTTGCGAAAGGTCGGCATGCGGTAGTCCGGCATTTCGAGAATGAAAGGCTGGGCCTTGATGTGGAGGATGCAGCGGTTCATAAACCATGCGAGCGGCATGGCGACGGCGGCTCCGACAAAGTGCATGATGAAGAGCGCGAAGCCGGCCACCATCGGGCCGTGAGCGGGTTCGACAAACGCGCCGATGAAGAGCACGTAAACCGGCAACCGCGCTGAGCAGCTCATGAACGGCGTCATGAGAATTGTCGTGAGACGCGCCTTCGGATCTTCGAGTGTGCGCGCGGCCATCACGCCGGGTATCGCGCATGCATAGCCCGAGAGGAGCGGGACGAAACTTTTTCCATTGAGCCCGCACCAGCCGAAAAGTTTGTCCATCAGGAACGCGGCGCGGGCGAGGTAGCCGGTGTCTTCAAGGACGGAAATGAAAAGGAAGAGGAGGAGGATTTGCGGGAGAAAGACAATCACGCCGCCTACGCCGGCTATGATTCCATCGATGACAAGGCTTTGGAGAACGGGAGTTCCGGCGAGCAATGGGGCGACGACGCTTTGCACCCAGCCTGTGGCGGCGTCGATGAGATCCATTACGGGTCCCGCCCATGCGTAGAGGCTCTGGAACACGATATACATGACGCCGAAAAAGATGAGCGTGCCCCAGAAGCGGTTGAGCAGGATGGCATCGATCGAGTTTCGCGTTCGTGCGACTTTTCCGTCGCCCTCGATCACGCCGTCGAGGAGGGCTTCGAGGTGGCGGTAGTGCAGGACGGCTTCGGCGGACGACGGATTGAGCCCGTTTGAGCGGATCATGTCGCGGGCCGCGCGAAGGATTGCCGGAAGTTTGTCGCCATGTCCGACGCGTGCCGCGTGCGCGCTGTCGGTGTCGAAAATCATGCGCAGAGCTTCCGGTCCGCTTACGTCGACATTGAATTGTGTGAGGCCGTTGCAAACAATATCGCGTGCTTGGAGAATAAACTCCGGCCATTGGATGCGTGGCACGGTGCGGGGCTCGGCGAGGATTTGCTCGACGGCGGCTTTGAGCTCGTTGAGGCCTTCTCCGCGTTTTGCGACAGTCGGAACGACGGGCACGCCGAGTCGCTCGGCAAGGAGTTCCACGTTGATGCGGAGACCGTTGCGTTTGGCGGCGTCCCATTGGTTGAGAGCGATGACGACCGGGATTCCGAGCTCGGCGGATTCTGAAATGAGGAGCAGGTTGCGCTTGATGTTGGTGGCATCGACCACGCAGACCAAGATGTCCGGACGGCGGTGTCCAGCGCGGCCGCCGAGAACGTCCATTACGACGCGTTCGTCGGGAGACGACGCCACGAGACTGTAAGTTCCGGGGAGATCGAGCACTTCCACTTCCCGCGTGCCGAGCTTCATCGCACCGACTTTTTTTTCCACGGTAATACCCGGATAATTTGCGATGTGCTGCCGCATCCCGGTGAGGCGATTGAATAATGTCGATTTGCCCGTGTTCGGGTTCCCCAGCAACGCGATGCTGATCGTGCGCGTTTCTGCGGCGATCACTTTAGTCAATCTCCTCGACTTCAATCACAGAAGCCTCCGCGCGGCGCAGGCTGATTTCCTGCCCGTTCATCTCGATGGAAATGGGATCGCCAAGCGGTGCGATTCGCGAGACTCGCACACGGTTTCCCGGCAGAAACCCGAGGGCGGCGAGACGTCCGGCATTGGGGCCGTCCGCTGCAATTCCCACGACTTGAAGGGAACGTTTATGTTGGATTTCTCCGAGCGTTTTCAATTATTCTCAATTTAATGAGAAAGCGTCTCATCAACAAGGGATATCTTTTTTAAAGTTGGGCTCTCGGCTGAGCGCGCGCTTCGAAACAGCTACGACTTTCATAAAAAGG
>JBBRHN010000282.1:0-3800 GCA_038222685.1 Chthoniobacterales bacterium
ATTCGCGCGAACGATACGGATGGTCGCGCTGCTGTCAAATAACGACTGGCAGATGTTTCGCAAAATGAGTAGGTTTCCGTAAATGCAAAAACTGACGTTGATTCTTCTCTTGGCGTTCATTCTTCCCGTCGTGGCGCAGGAAGACAAACCGGAAGTGATCGACGCGACGAACATCGATTTGCTTCGCGAAAAAGTCGGTGGAGTCGTGACGGTCGAGGGAAGTGTGACGACCGTCGGTTCGACGACAAATAAGAGCATCACATTCATTAATGTCGGCTTGCCGAAGAAGCAGGGATTTGTCGCGGTGATCTTCCAGAAAAACTACGGCGCATTCCCGAACGGATTCGACGCGTTTCACGAACAGAAGGTGCGCGTCACCGGAACACTCCAGTTGTATCAGGGCAACAATCCGCAGATCGAAGTGAAGACGGCGGATCAGATCGAGATCATCAAGGCCGAGTAGGCGGCTTCCTGTAGATTTCGCGCAGGGGGTGCTCGTCCAGGACGTTGGCGCGGATGCCGCCGAGTTTGTCGGGATCGTAGAGTTGGATTCCTACGTAATAGTAGATTGGACAGATGGGGACGGCCTCTTTGACGAGGAGGTCTTCGGCTGTTCTAAGAATCTCGAATCGCTTTTTCGGATCGAGTTCGCGGGCGGCTTCCGCGATGAGGAGATCGTAACGCGGATCGCTCCAACCGGTGCGGTTGTTGCCGCCGCCGGTGAGGAACATGTCGAGAAAAGTATTGGGATCGGGGTAATCGCCGACCCAGGAAGAGCGCGCGATGTCGTAGTCGAGGAGGGAAAGGGAGTTGAGGTAAACTTTCCATTCCTGACGCACAAGGTTGACGGTGACGCCGAGTTGCTCGCGCCACATGTTTTGGAGTTCGACGGCAATGGCTTCGTTGAGATCGCTTTTGCTGTAGAGGTAATTGACCAGAGGAAATCCGGCGCCGTCGGCGTATCCAGCCTCGGTGAGGAGGGCGCGTGCGGACTCAGGGTCGAAGGCCAGTCCCTCCGTGCCCGTATAGCCGGCGATGCCGGGTGGCACAAAACCGGGGGCAGCCAATTCGCCGGCGCGTGTGATTTTTTCGACGATGCGTTTCTTGTCCACGGCCAGTGAGAAGGCTTTGCGGACGCGGGGATCGGTGAATGGGCCCTTCTCGGAATTGAAGCGCAGGAAGTAAATGCCGAGAAACGGGGCGGCGTGGAAATCGCGGCGTTTCTTGAGATCGTCGAGCAATGCGGGAGGTGCAAGGCCTTTGTCCATGACCAGATCCGCGAGCCCGCTGGCGTAAAAGTTGAACGCAACGTTGGCGTCGGAAATCGGGAGAACGTCGATGGTTTCGAGAGCGACTTTCTCACGATTCCAGTAATGGGGATTTTTTCGAAGCCGGATGTGATCGTTGATGTTCCATGTTACGAGGGTGAACGCGCCGTTGCCGATCAGGTTCCCGGGCTTCACCCAATCGTCCCCGACGCGCTCAATGAGATCGACGGGAACTGGGTGGAGGGTCGGGAAGGCGCAGAGATCGAGGAAATATGGGGTGGCATTTTGAAGCTCCACGCGAAGGGTTCGGTCGTCGATGGCTTTGACGCCGACTTGCGAAAAATCTGCGATCTTCCCGGTGGCGAAGGCTTCGGCATTGCGAATCGGATAGAGGAGGTAGTTGTATTGTGAGCCAGTCGCCGGCGTAAGAGTGCGTTGCCACGATTTCACGAAGTCGTGCGCGGCAAGTTTCCGACCGTCGCTCCATTTTGCATCGTCGCGGAGGTGGAACGTGTAAGTCTTCCCGTCTTCAGAGATATCCCAGCTCTCCGCGACGCCGGGTTTGGCGTGACCGTCTGCATTAAAGGCGCACAGACCCTCGAAAAGCGCGTGAACGACACGCCCCTCCGGCTGACCGGTGATGATGGCCGGATCGAGCGTTTCCGGCTCCGCGCCGTTCACGAAGACAAGATCGGCGCGTTCCCGGGCGGGACTACACCCCAAAAGAATTCCAATGAATAAAAGCGCCGACGCGCGTAACATCATTGCACGATGAAATCGAATATTGCCGCCGCTGCAATCCTGATCAGTCTTTTTTTGAGCGGCTGCGCAACGCGTCCGCCGCTGGAAACCATACCGTCGGTCGATCTCAAACGCTACGCCGGCACTTGGTATGAGATCGCAAAATTTCCGAACTGGTTTCAGCGCGGCTGTGCCTCCGACACCCGTGCTGAGTATTCGCTCAACTCCGACGGCAGCATGAAAATCGTCAATAGTTGTCGCACAAAAAACGGCGATTCGAAAACGGCTCTCGGTCGCGCCACTGTCGTTCCCGGCTCAAACAACACGAAACTCAGCGTCAATTTCGGCGGTCCCATCGGCGGCGCGTATTGGATTATTGGGCTCGATGAAAAAAACTACTCGTGGGCACTCGTCGGACATCCTTCGCGAAAATTCCTTTGGATCCTCTCGCGGGAACCACGCCTGTCGCCGGCCACCTACAGGCAGATTGTGGAACTCGCCGGCAAGCGGGGCTACGACGTTTTGAAGCTCGAACTTACTCCTCAAAGCCGATGAAGGATTTGCGGCGCGCGTGGCGTTTTTATCTTCGTGCGATGGCGCTGAAATGCCCCGAGTGTGGAACAAAGCCCATTTTCGTGCCGATGGCGAATGTCCGCTCGCTCCGGGATTGGTTCACGCCGCTCGACGGTTGCCCGCGCTGTGGCTATGCCTACGAGCGCGAAATGGGGTATTTTCTGCTGGCGATCTGGGTGATCAATTACGGCGTTGGGAGCGTTCTGGGAATTGCACTCTATCTCGTGCTGGAGCTGTGTTTTCATCTAGATTTGCAAACCCTGCTGATCTCCGTCGTCACACCGGTTGTGCTCTTTAATCTGCTTTTTGCGCGGCACGCAAAATCGCTCTTCCTCGCGATGGATCACTTTTTCGATCCCCACCGACCGGATTCGGACGACGACGGCGGGAACCGACCTGTGGTTCCGCCCGCGCCTGCGCCGACGCACCCGAAGCGCCCTTGCGAACCGCTCGTTCCCATGCGATAACGTCGGCCCGCATGATTGGTTCGCTCGTTTTCTCTCTGGCTTTCGTTGCCTTGTTCACCACGGCTGTTGCGTCGGAACCGCTAGATCAAACTGGGCGGGCAGCGGAAGGCGTGGAAACCACGGGACATGTCGCGCGGTTCAAAATCGACATCGCCGGAGCGAAAGACAACGTCAAGATTGTGCAACTGGCCGACGGTTCACTGGCCTACGTCGTCAAGCGCCTTGGGGCCGGCAAGGACCGGGTGCTCACGCCTGACGAATTTGCACGGCTTTACTATTTCCAGGAACGGGGAGGCGGATGGATGAGCGCGATTTTTAATATCACGAGTCCTGCCGGCATGGCGTGGGTCGCGCTCGGCCTCGGCGGGCAATTGCTTTTTACCGGGCGAATGCTCGTTCAATGGATCTCAAGCGAACGCAGCAAACGATCGATCGTGCCGGTTTCGTTTTGGTGGATGAGCCTCATCGGGGCCACGATGCTGCTGGCGTATTTTATTTGGCGCCGCGACATTGTTGGGATTCTTGGCCAAGCTACCGGTTGGATTATCTACATCCGAAATCTGGTTCTCATCCACCGCGCCAGCCGCGCGGGCGTGAGCTAGGACCGCGGACGCTTGACCGGACGCAAACGCGTCGGTTGGGCGTGGAGCAAGGCTTCGAGCGCGCCGATCATAGGATCGATAAGTTCGTGGCCCTCGAAGCGTTTCTTCACTTCCACAAAATAGCAATTGATGGAGTCCAGTCTGCGGGC
>JBBRHN010000283.1:0-3753 GCA_038222685.1 Chthoniobacterales bacterium
TCGCGCGGACTTACTCACTCCAGCACACGGCCCACGGCGGACACCGCACGCTCGACATCCTCCACGTTGCCACCGCCGTTCATCTTGGCGCATCGACATTTCTCACGTTCGATGCACGACAACGCAAACTAGCCCATCACGGCGGCCTCAAGGTGCCGCTGTGAAGCGTTGAAGTTTCCGTATCGCCTTAAAGAACTTCGCGGAGCTGGATGGAATCGAAGCGCTCATCGCCGGCGAGGATGTCGCTGAGGACGATGAGTTGGTCGCCGGTTTTGATGAGATTGCGGCGTTTGAGTTCAGCCTCGGCGTCGGCGATGGTGTGTGCGGGGTTGACGCCGAATGGCATCTGGATGGCGTGGGTATTCCAGTTGATGGCGAGGCGACGGACGACTTCGGCCGAGGGGGAGAAGGCGAAGATGGGGGCGTTTTCGGGCCGGAGGTGGCTCGCGTTATCGGCCATGTAGCCCCGACGTGTGAAGACGACGATGTGGGCGTGCTGGAACGAGTTGGCGAGGGTGACTGCGGACTTCATCGTCTTGAGTCGCGTGGTATCGACGACTGCGTCCTTCGCATAGCCCGCGCTGCCGCTGCGCTCAATACGGCGGGCGACGCGGTCGAGGATTTTGGCGCACTGAACCGGGTATTTCCCCATCGCCGTCTCTCCGCTAAGCATGATGGCATCGGCTTGTTCGTAAACGGCGTTGGCGACATCTGTGATCTCGGCGCGTGTGGGCAACGGACTCTCGATCATGCTCTCAAGCATATGCGTGGCCACGATGACCGGGCGTCCGATTTGAATGCACTTCTTGATGATGCGGCGTTGGATGATCGGGAGTTCCTCCATCTCACATTCGATCCCGAGATCTCCGCGGGCGATCATGACGACATCGGCGGCTCGGATGATCTCGTTGACGTGTTTGACCGCGTGTTGATCCTCGATTTTCGCCACTGTGCGGGCGGAACTCCCATGCTCGGCGAGAATGCGTTTGAGCTCGATAATATCGGCGGCTTCGCGGCAGAAGCTCAACGCGACAAAGTCCACGCCCAGCGAGGTGCCAACTTCGATATCGGCGAGATCTTTCTCTGTGAGCGGCGGGAGGTTGACTTTGACCCCGGGAAGATTGATGTGACGGCGCGAGCCAAGCGTGCCGGCGGTGAGCACCTCGCAACGGATGCGATTGTTATTCTTCTCGAGCACCTTCATGTGCATCACGCCGTTGTCCACCAACACGGTGTCGCCGACATTAATGTCATCGATGAGGCCGTCGTAGTTCACATCGACGGAATACAACTCGACGCTGCGGGAACCACGAACCGTAAACTCAAAAATATCGCCGGGTTTAAGGTTGAGTTTCGATGCCAGCTCGCCCGTGCGAATTGCAGGCCCTTGCGTGTCAAGGAGGATGGCCGTCACGGTGCCAAGCTCTTTTGCAATACGCCGAATCTTCGGCACAATGTCCCGCACCCAATCGTGCGTGGCATGGCTCATATTCAAACGGAAAATATCCGCGCCCGCCCGAATGAGTTCCGTCAACACCTCGGGCGAATCCGACGCCGGTCCCAGTGTGCAAATGATTTTTGTTTTGCGCATGAGCATCAGAAACGGGCTCGGCGTGGAAATTGCAAGACGGAACGTCTCCATCGCTCGCTAAACCATCGCGGGTTCGGGCCGCTGAGCGTTCTCGCGGTCATTTTCGTCCACATTTGTTGCACCGAACATGTCGATAGCTAGTCCATGGAGGATCGTAGAAAACGCGGCCGCTGATCAGGCGGACCCGGGGCGACGCCAGCCAGGATTCAGGCCTTTTCGGCAGACGAAAGGGGTAAATCGGAAGCAGGTGTTTTGACCTCGTCGGGCCGGTCTCCGGGCGCGATGAGCATGTAGATTGACGGCAAGATAAACAGAGTGAAGAGGGTTCCAATCGACATGCCGAGCACGAGCACGAGGCCAATGGAATTGCGGGCTTGAGCACCGGGTCCAGTGACAAAGATGAGCATAACGTGACCGCATACCGTCGCGGCGGTCGTCATCAAAATCGGGCGCAGACGCAGCCGGGACGCTTCCCGGATCGCCGCTAGTTTTTCCATTCCCTTTTCGCGGAGCACGTTGGCGAACTCGACAATCAGAATCCCGTGCTTGGCGATGAGACCCACGAGCGTGACCAAGCCGACTTGGGAGTAAATGTTGAGTGTCGTCGTCCAGCCTTCCGTGAGTGGAAAGGTCCATCCGGGAGGGCCTGCGGCTTTGAGGGCCGTAAAGATGAGCGCTCCGAACATGGCAAGAGGAACGGAACCCAGCAGGATAATAAAAGGATCGCGGAACGAGTTGAATTGCGCCGAGAGAACGAGATAGATGAGCACTACCGCGAGGGCAAATGCCGGGAGAAACTTGCCGGCCTCCTGCTTGAGTTGCCGGGATTGGCCACCGAAATTGATTTCGGTGCCGCGGGGCAGAACATCTTTTGCGGCTTTCTCAAGGGCATCCAAACCGGCGACGAGCGAGCGGGGCGCGATGCCTTGGATTTTGACGGCATTAAGTTGGTTAAAGCGATTAAGGCTGCGAGGTTCGACCTCACGGCGGAGGCTGGCAATTGCGCTCAGTGGCAGCAGCTGATCGTTGGGTCCGCGCACATGAATGACATCAAGCTGCTCGGGAGTCAGCCGACCGGACCGCTGGATTTGTGGAATCACCTTGTAGCTGCGCCCGTCCAGATTGAAGCGGTTGACAAAATTGCCACCGAGCATCGTTGCCATGTCGCCACCCACACTGCGGAGGTCCAGCCCCATACTGGCCACTTTCTCTCGGTCAAACTCGATGACCTCGCGTGCCTGATCGATCTTCATATCGGTCTCGAGGAATGCAAACTGCCCTGAGGCCATGGCTTTGCCGACGACTTCCTGGGCCAACTCGAGCAACTGCTCGGTCTCGATTGTCCCCGCAAGCACGAATTCCACCGGGAAGGTTCCGGCGGCAGGGAGGGGATCAGGAAGGAACACCGGATGCTGAATGCCTGTGATCGCAGACAGTCCCATCATCACCTCGGGCTCAATCTGGAACACCGTGCGGTCTCTCTCGGACCACGGTTTGACGAGCATCCCGCCGAATCCGAAAGACGGCTGGGTGATCTGGAAGCTTTGTCGCATTTCAGGAACGGTCGCAAAAACGTTAGCTGCCTCATCGGCGTAGTAGGAGACCTGCTCGAGGGAGGCATTAGGCGGGGGCGAAATCACCCCAAACATTACTCCCTGGTCTTCCTTGGGAGCCAGCTCCGAAGGTGAAACCATATAGAATAGTAACGCAAAGACCGTGAGCGTAATCCAAACCAAATACACCAGAGGACGGTTCGCGAGAGTGACGTCTAGGGCTTTGCCATACCGGTCTTTGAGACGTTCGAAGCTCCGTGTAATGTGGCCGGCAAAACCCTTTTCGTTGTCCCCCTGCCGGATGAGGCGTGACGACATCATCGGCGAAAGCGTGAGCGCCACCACGCCGGAAATCATCACCGCGCCTGCAAGGGTGAATGCAAATTCGCGGAAAAGCGCTCCCGTCAGCCCACCCTGAAATCCAATGGGCAGATAAACCGCCGCAAGCGTGATGGTCATTGAGATCACCGGCCCGATCAACTCTCTGGCCCCAACGATCGCGGCTTGAATTGCTCCCATTCCCTCCTGGAGATGCCTCTCGATGTTTTCGACGACCACGATGGCATCATCCACGACGAGCCCCACAGACAACACGATGGCTAGGAGCGT
>JBBRHN010000284.1:0-3749 GCA_038222685.1 Chthoniobacterales bacterium
CTGCCGTCACTCGGTTTTCGCTGCACGGTGGCAGACATTTATGCGGACGTGCAACTGCCCGGTGAGAAACCGCTGGCGTTCGTCTAGGTGCCGGTGCCCAACTGCACCCCGTCTGACGAACCTTCCATGGGAACGTTATTAAAGTGGCGCAGGGATCAGCAACGAATGGCACTATTATGATTTCATCGGTGGGCTCGAAATGAGCTGCCGAATCTGTCCTCTCCGCCCGCTTCAAAAAGAGAATCAAAAAGTTCCACGCAGAAAAAAACAAAGGGAAAGAGGACTAAAAAGATCCGCCGTTCAAACCGGCCAAAGCAACCGAGTTTTAAACCGCCGTTGACACTGGCTAAGTTGAACCCTTCCTCCACAGGCCATTGGTGGCAAAAATGCGGTAAGGTTGGAAAAGCATATTCCAGCAATCATTGGTAGGTAAACAACCCATGGCGCTTACAAGGGTTTCCTATCATTCGTTGTGTTCGACATTTTAATGAACACGCTTCTTCCACGGCCCATGGGTGGCCAACAATTCGAAAACCCCTGCTTAACGGAAATCGTCGATCGTCATCTGCAGGTTGAGGGCATTAACGATTTCAAACACGACCCGGGTTTCGATAGATGGTTCCGCGAGCCAGTCGCCGTTGAAGCGGTCGGCACCATGATGGTTGCCGCAAATGGATGGCACATCGCATGTGTCGAGGATGTCAGTTTACGCCCCCGTTTCGCGGCATCTCACGGGAAGGGTCGCTATTGTTTGGCAGAGAAGCGTGACCGCGTTGTAAGAGATCAAGGAGATTTCCGAGCTGCTTGGAGGCCCATCCAGAACCACCGACGGCCCACATTCCGCCAATCCCTGACTTTGTCAACCAGCCCACCAACTTCTAATCCGAACTATTTTTTGGCGGCATCAAGAACATTGAAAAACGATGAAACCTAACGATGAGAACGGCAGGCTGCCGCCAGAAAAACGCCCGTTCCGGGTTTTGATTATCGCGGGTTCAGACCGGCGGCAATACAACTGCCCTGGCGTTGATTCGAAAGCGCGGACGCTGATGCTGCGAATGGCGGAGAAGCTGCCGCAGGAATGGGAGATTGATTATGAGGATTTGGGCAACGTCTTTGGCAGGGCGCGCATTCAAAGCTGCAATGCCTGCGTCTCAACCGCCATGGCGCTGTGTGTCTGGCCTTGCAATTGTTATGAGGCGAAGAACTCAAAAGAACCGGATCTCATGTGGGATCTAGACCTTTACAGCCGGCTCGATCTCGCCGACGCATGGGCCATCATCGGCCCGGTCAATTGGTATGGCCCGACCTCAAATCTGAAACTGATGTTCGACCGCTTGGTTTGCATGAACGGTGGGAATCCCAAGGAGGAATTGATCGAACATAAAAATCCAGAATTAGCCATGAAACTCGATCACTCGGCGGAATGGGAAGAATTGAGCCTCAACCACCTCGAAGGCCGCACAGCGGGGTTTTTCTGTTACGGGGATGGTGGCGGTGACGAATTGGATGCCGCCGGACGTCCGAAACTCCTGCGACATCCCGAGTATTTCGACCCACGCGAAGAACCGGCTAATGATCGCGACTTGTATGCGCCTTTGGTCTGGCAATGTCGTTACGGAGGAATCGAAGTCCCTTCCCCGTTGTGGCGTTATGTAAAATTCGGCGACGGCAAAAAATACAGCGATAATCAGGCAGAGGACATCGCTAATGAACCGCATGTCTATAAGGAATTCGACGAGTGGACGAACGCGTTCGCGGCATTTGTCGAGACCAAGGGCAAGGTGACTCCGGGGAAGTTTCGCGCCTTTGGCTACAATGCTCCCGGTCATCGGTGGCGCGACCTCCAGCTTAAATGGCGCGAGCTGAAAATGCAGGCTGGTCACGCCCCATCCGGATCGTCGCCAGCCACGCAGGAAAAGTCTGGACTCAATCATGATGCTGGAATTGGTGTGAAAAAATCAGAGGGAAAAAAGCTGCGCGATGAATAAGTCCGCTAAAAAATCGAGGTGGAAGTCGCTTATCTACCTCGGCGGGTTCATTGTCCTCATTGCCGCCGCCATTTTAGCCTTTAAATATTTCCATGGTCAGGAGTCGCTCAAGCAGTCGATCCACTGGGTCGGACAACGCGGGCCTTGGGGTCCGATCATCTTCATCGCGATCTATATCACGGCAGCCGTGTTATTCATCCCCGGCTCGGTGTTGACCCTCGGCGGGGGCGCGGTGTTCGGCGTAGTGTGGGGGTCGGTCTATGTCTCCATCGGCTCAACGCTGGGGGCGACGTGCGCGTTTCTCGTGGGACGCTATCTCCTCCGCAACTCCATTACGCGAAAGGTCGAAGGCGACAAACGTTTTGCTGCAATCGACAAAGCCGTCGCCAAGGAGGGCTGGAAAATCGTCGGGCTGACGCGGCTCTCACCGGTGCTTCCCTTCACGCTATTGAACTACGCGTTCGGCCTCACTCAAGTAAAGCTGCGCGATTACATACTGGCTTCGTGGATCGGCATGATGCCAGGAACCGTTATGGGTGTGTATCTCGGTTCGCTTGCACAAGCCGCCACCGGCGAACGCACGCGCTCCACCGGCGAATGGGTGCTCTACGGCGTCGGCCTGCTCGCCACAGTCGTCGTCACCGTCTTCGTCACCCGCCTTGCCAGGAAGGCGCTCCCAAAAACGCTCACCCATTGACAGCTCGTCGCGCCCCTTGATGAACGGACAAACGCAACCGCCCGTGCTGCCGTGGGACGGTCACAATCAAAAACTCGTCTCGAACGTTCATCCGCAGAACTGGAAAAATCCGACGCCCATCAAGCGCTACAATCTTGTCGTGATTGGAGGCGGCACAGCGGGTCTGGTATCGGCCATCGGCGCGGCGGGACTTGGCGCAAAGGTCGCGCTGATCGAGAAACACTTGCTCGGCGGCGATTGCCTGAACGTCGGCTGCGTGCCCTCCAAGGCCATCATCCGCGCCGCACGCGCGGCGGCGGCGGTGCGTGAAGCGGCCGATTTCGGCGTCAATGTGCCCCATGGTGTGACGGTCAATTTTGGCAAGGCGATGGAACGGATGCGCCGTCTGCGCGCCGACATCAGCCCGCATGATTCCGCGAAACGCTTCACCGAACTCGGCGTGGATGTCTTTCTCGGCGGCGGAAAATTCACTGGACCGGACAGCGTGGAAGTCGCAGGGCAGACACTACACTTTTCCAAAGCCGTCATCGCCACTGGCGCGCGGGCAGCGGCACCGCCGATTGACGGCTTGAGCGAGGTGCCCTACCTCACCAACGAAACGCTTTTCTCGCTCACGGAATTGCCCAAACGACTCGGCATCATCGGCGCCGGGCCGATTGGCTGCGAGATGGCGCAGGCGTTCGCGCGCTTGGGCTCCGAAGTGATTCTCGTGCAGTCCGAAGGCGGGATTCTGCCACGGGAAGATCGCGATGCAGCGGAAGTCGTGCGGTTCGCGCTGGAGCGCGACGGCGTGAAGCTGCTCGGCGGCGCGAAGGAAATCAAACTCAGCAAAGACCCAGGCGGCGTACGGATGCAGGGCATCTCGTCTGGCCGGGCCTACAGCGAAGTCGTTGATCAGCTCCTCGTCGCCGTGGGCCGCGCGCCGAATGTCGAGGGACTCGGCCTCGAAGCGGCTGGCGTCGTTTTCAACAAGAAGGGCGTGAAGGTGAACGACCGCTTGCAGACCGCGAACCCACGGATCTTCGCGGCGGGGGACATCTGCTCGCCTTTTAAATTCACTC
>JBBRHN010000285.1:0-3740 GCA_038222685.1 Chthoniobacterales bacterium
GCCGTGATAAGCAAACGTCCGCGAAAGAATCTTATATTTTCCCGACTGGCCGCGCAGCTTGCGATACGCCCGAATCGCCTTCAAAGCCGTCTCGTTCGCCTCCGATCCCGAATTGGAAAAAATCACGTGCTGGGTCCGCTCGGGTGCCCGCCGCGCCAGAAACTCCGCCACGCGAATCGGTGCCTCCGTCGTTGAATTAAAAAACGAAGGATAAAACGGAAGCGACTCCATCTGCTTGTGCACGGCCTCCACAATCGCCACGCAATTGTAGCCCACGTTCACGCACCACAACCCTGCCAACCCATCCAAAAGCCGCCGCCCGTCCTGATCCAAAAGAAAACATCCTTCCCCCCTAGTAATAATGTGTGTCCCGGGCTCATGCATATCCCGGTGATGGGTGAACGGATGCAAATGATGGCTGCGATCTAACGCGCGGAGTTCTTCAATGGAGAGCGAAGAGTTCATGATGGCACGCTACCATGGGCCGAGCGGAAACTCCAGAAGTTCAACCCCTGCCAGCACTCTTCTGTTTCTCCCGCACAACTCGGGCCGTTCGCGGAATGGCTGGATCAAAACCCCAAAGCCCCTTTCTCGGAGGCAAAGGCCGCGTTCCGGGCAGGCCCTCAAAACCCTCAATATCCGATGGGGTCATCATACCGCGGGACTTCGCGGAAACGGTGAAATGACCGCTGCCTAGCTCAACCGCCGGATACGGCAAACCGCACGTCTGGTGGTGTGGAAGGGTCACGGGGTTCAATCTCCGTGGCCCCATCGGATCAGCAGTCCGATTTCGCCCAGATATTTTGTGACGTTGATATCACTCGCTCTAAGCGGAGATTTCCGGCACGTCGAGCCACTTGCGCTGTGCCCAGGATTCAATCCCGAGCTCAGCCAGTTGAACTCCGCGCGCGCCTTGGAGGAGGGTCCACGGGAACGGCTCATCAAGCACGACGTGACGCAGAAAGAGTTCCCACTGCACCTTGAAGGCGTTGTCGTAGCTTTCCTGCTCTGGCACTTTGCTCCAGCCGTTGAAGAAGTCGATGGGCTGGGCGATGTCGGGATTCCAGACAGGTTTGGGCGTGTTGCCGTAATGCTGTGTCCAGCATTCGCGAAGTCCGGCCACAGCGGATCCATGTGTGCCGTCCACTTGCAGGGTGAGCAGATCGTCGCGGCGAACGCGTACCGTCCAGCTTGAGTTGAAATGCGCAATCACGCCGCCTTCGAGTTCAAAGGTGGCGTAGGCGGAGTCGTCTGCCGTGCACGCGTAGCGCTTGCCCTGCTCGTCGACCCGTTCCGGAATGTGTGTCGCCCCAACGCAGGAGACGGCTTTCACGCTGCCGAAAAGATTATCTAGCACGTAACGCCAGTGGCAAAGCATGTCGACGATGATTCCACCGTCATCTTCCTTGCGATAGTTCCAGCTCGGACGTTGCGCAGCGACATTGTCGCCCTCGAAGACCCAATAGCCGAACTCTCCGCGAACGCTAAGGATTTTTCCGAAGAAACCCTGTTCTTTGAGGCGTTTGATCTTAAGCATACCGGGCAGCCAGAGTTTGTCCTGCACGACGCCATTTTTCACGCCGCCTTTGACGGCCGTGCGATAAAGATCGAGCGCGCTTTCAGTCGAGACCGCCGATGGCTTTTCGCAATAGACGTGCTTGCCGAGTGCCACGGCTTTTTTAACCGCGTCGGCGCGGCGTCCCGTTGTTTGCGAATCGAAGTAAATCGTGTTCTTCGGATCTGCAAACGCCTTGTCGAGATCAGTGGTCCACTTCACGCCGGCATCCATGGCGGCGAGTTGCGCGAGTTTTGATTCGCTGCGTCCGACCAAGGTCGGCACGGGCATGATCACTTCGTCGGGGCTGACTTTGACTCCGCCCTGTTTGCGGATCGCGAGGATCGAGCGGATGTAATGTTGGTTTGTGCCCATGCGTCCTGTGACGCCGTTCATGATGATTCCGATTTCGTGGGTTTTCATAAGTCTAAGTATTTGATGTTAAGCTGAGGGTTTATCTGTGCACTGCGCTCTGGCTCCCCCGGGGAGGGGAGGGACGTCGATGCCGGCTTTGGGAAGCGTGCCGTCGAGTTCCTGCCGCCAGTGGGCGACATCGCCAGCCGGGCCGTAGCAATAGATCATTCGGAGGGGCGTGCTGCCGATGTTGGTGAGTTGGTGGAATATGCCGGAGGGGATGTAAACCATCTGGCCGGATGTCACGGTTTGCCGCTCTTCGCCGAGGCACATTTCGCCGGTGCCTTCGACGATGAAATAGACTTCCTCTTGCTCCTGATTGTGCCAAGGCACCTGCCCGCCGTCCGGGTCGAGCGTGACATTTCCCATGCTGAAGTTGGTCGCTTGGATCGGGGCGACACCCCCGGCAAGATTCTGCGTGCGCCGTCTCGCAGGATAGCGACGGCCTTCGATTTGTGAGAGGTCAGAGATGGTCATTTTGTTTAAAGTGTTCGGTGTTCAGAGAAGAACGTGTAATAGGGTTTTTCCTCGATGATGCGCTGGAGGTAGAGGGCGAGTTCGCGCGCGTGGTAATCGCCCCACATTGAAGATTCGCCGCGCGGGATTTTGCTGCCGGCGGGGATGAAGTCCCAACCGTTCGGGCGATGATAAATGGAGTGCAGGATGAGGCCTTGGTGGGTGGGGTCTGTGGATAGGTAGGGTTCGGAGAGGACTGTTTTTGCCGTTACAAGCCCTGCCTGCCAGTATCGCTCACCGGTTTGATCGCTCTTGTTCAACAGATATCGCCCGAGTCTTAGCAAGCCCTGCGCGGCGATGGCTGCCGCTGAGCTGTCCACGGGCTCGAAGTCGTTCTCGATTTGCGCGGGACGATTGAGGTAGTCGGGGATTCGGTGCAACTCGGGCGCGCCGGTGTCCCAATACGGAATCCCATCGGTTGGCGTTTGTTCGATGTAAAAGTCGCACGCGGCGAGTGCCGGGCGGAGGAGCAATTGCTCCACGGCATCGCGTCCACCGAAGCCTTCGAGTTCTTGATCTTCGAGTGAGGCGATCCACTCCAACTGCTCGGGATAGCCCGCAACGATCCAAGCCAGCCCGCGTGTCCAAGTCGTAAACGGAGAGTATCCCTGCTGCGAGTTCGGGCAGCGGAAGTGGCCGTCGTTGCGGTTGAAAATACTTTCGTGGGCGACGCGGCCGCGGATGTCATAAGCATCCCTTCCCTCGCCATAAAATACGGCAAAGTCAGCAGTGGTCTTTGCGTGTTGCAGGAGGCGTCCCAAAAGCGAAATACGCAGGTCTTTCTCGCCCATAAGGACGTGGCCGAGCGAGTGAGAAACGGAAAGCGCGCGGAGCGAGCGGATCGTGTCGGCGAACAGGGAATGCGGGCCGTTGAACGAATAGATGTAACCCCCGCCGTCTGCCGTGGACGACCAGCGCGCGGCTTGAACCGCTCCAGTGCACTTGAGCGCAAGCTCGTAAAAATCCTTCTCCGACGCGTTGAACGGGATGCGGCCCTCGTTCATTAGTCGGAGCAAATTACCGTAAGTCGAGACGTTGTTGAATCCGTGGTCATGCACGCCGATGTGAGTGATGTGATGAGCCATGCGCTTGCGCGTGCGCTCCCGACCGAGTTCCAAAAACGATTCGTCGCCCGTGGCATCAAATTGAAGAATCGCCGATCCATAGACAAATCCTTGCGTCCACTCTGTCCATCCGCGAGCTGTGTATTTCCCGCCGATGGTGAAGACGGGTGTGGCCGAACCGGGAACCTCCG
>JBBRHN010000286.1:0-3697 GCA_038222685.1 Chthoniobacterales bacterium
CCGCTTCCCCCTCACGCTCCACATCCTGGCCCCCAACCACCGCCCCGTCCAAATCACCAAAAGCCTCCGCGGCTTCTGGACCGACGCCTACCCCAAACTCAAACAACAACTCCAACGCCAATACCCCAAACACGAATGGCGTTGAAACTCATAATCGGGAACGGAACCACAGAGAGCACAGGGCACTCAGAGGGGTATGCCGAGAGCAGAAAACTTCGAGTGACTTTCGTCCGGCAAGAGACAGTCGCTCTGAACGCGGGCCTGCAAGGCTTAACTGGTGGTTCTTCGCTGTTCTCAGTGGGTGGAACCGCTACCGCAAAGCCGTTTGATCATGAAGCCCAGGTTCGGAACGAGCGTCCGCCGCTCCCACTCTGGGTACGGAAAAACAGGAGTCAATTCCTGTCGTGTTGGCAAAAAAGTAGACGCTATACACTTTCAAAAAAAGTGGTTGCGGGGGTAGGATTTGAACCTACGACCTTCAGGTTATGAGCCTGACGAGCTACCGGGCTGCTCCACCCCGCGATTAGAATGTGAAATCTATTCTGATCGGGGAGGGGGTGCAAGGAGATTCGCGGGATTTCTTTTGCGAGGTGATCGCGGGGTCGTGGGGCGGTAGGGGAGGCCTTCGGATTCCGCCTCCGCGCAACGTGCAACAATGGCTGTTGCCTTCGAGCGCGAATCTGGTAGCGTTTGCCTCCATGAAGTTGCAGCGCGTCTCTTTGGATCAAATCGCAAAGTTGGCTGGTTGTCATAAAGCAACTGTTTCGCGAGCGCTGCGCAACCACACGAACATCCCGATTGCGACGCGCGAGCGTATCAAAGCGATTGCTGAACGGGAGGGGTATCGACCGAACCCTCTGGTTGCAATGTATCAGGCGCAGGCGAGGTCGAGACGTCCTCTCGCTATGCAGTCACGGCTCGCTTGGATCAACGATTACCCGCATGAGAATAGCTGGCACGATTTCCCTTGGTTGCGCGGATATTTTCAAGGCGCGAAGGATCGCTGCGAGGAACGCGGGTTTCGGATGGAAGAGATCTCGGTGGATGCAGGTCTGAGCTCGAGCGAAGAGCAGGTGGTGCGCATCTCGGAGATCTTGCGGGAAAAGTTGATCTTTGGGGTGATCCTCCCATTGATGCTCCATCAGCAGCTCGTCCTGGAGGAATGGTCCGACTGCGTGATCGCGCTGATTGGCAGCGGTATTCAGGTCGATAGCACGGTGCAACAGCCGGCTTCGCGTTTTTATCCGCAGGGGCTTGCGATCGCAGACCGGGATTTTTATTACAATCTGCGGCTGGCTTTTCAAAACGTGCGTCAGCGGGGATACTTGCGTATCGGATTTATCTACAGCCGATATCTCGACAGTGAATCTGAGGGGCGGGCGCAGGCGGCGTTTCTGGTTGAGCAGGGACAACTGCCGGAAGCGGATCGCGTCCCGATGCTCTTTCTCGAGCGTTTTAAGGAGGGGCGTCCGGCGGCGTTTGACCGCTGGATGGAGACGCACCGACCGGACGCGATTCTCACGATCAACCCGGTCGTTCGCGACTGGGTTGAAGAAATCGGACACAAGGTTCCAGAGACTTGTGGGTTGGTGAATCTGAACGTGGTGGACGATGTGGAAAATTGGAGTGGCATTCGCGAAAACCACGAGCTCATCGGCGCCGCTGCCGTCGATCTTCTCATCGGGCAACTCAGCCGAAATGAAATCGGCGTCCCGCGCCATCCGGCGAAAGTGTTGATTCCGGGAAAATGGCACGACGGGGCGACGTTGCGCTCCGCTGCGGTGGTCGAGCAACCGGAGGCACTCGCGGTTCTGTGAGAGGGCCCTGCGTGTTGTGAGAAACTAAAACCCTGCGAGCGGCAGGCGAATGGAACTTTTCCCTGACGAATCCGAGGCCGTGCGCGGGGAGCTGCGCGGGATTTCCGCGTCGCTTGCTTCGCGGAATATATTCGTCGGCACGTCGTCGTGGAAATACGAGGGCTGGCTGGGCTCGGTTTACTCGCGCGAACTTTATGAGCATCGCGGACGTGTGGCGGCGAAGCGCTTCGAGGCGGAGTGTCTTTCCGAATACGCGCAGACGTTTCGCACGGTTTGTGTGGATGCGGGGTTCTATCGGTTCCCTTCGGAGGCTTACGTGGTGCGGCTTTGTGAGCAGGTGCCTGAGGAGTTTCTCTTGAGCTTCAAGGTAACGGAGGACATTACCATCAAGAGTTTTCCGGAACTCGCGCGCTATGGCCAGCGGGCCGGGAGATTGAATGAGAATTTTCTCAACGCCGACCTTTTCGCCACTGCCTTCCTCGCTCCGCTTGAGCCGCATCGGGACAAAATTGGCATCCTGATTTTTGAGTTTTCAAAGTTTCACGAAAGCGACTTCGCTGCCGGGCGCGATTTTGTATCCGGCCTCGATGACTTTCTTGGCAAACTGCCGAAAGGCTGGGCTTATGGGGTTGAAGTTCGGAATGCATCGCTCCTCCACGCGGAATACTTCGCGACTCTCCGACGCCACGGGGTTGCGCATGTTTTCAACTCATGGACGGCCATGCCTCCGGTGAGCGAGCAAATCGCGCTCGACGGCGCCTTCACTGCGGATTTCTTTGTCGCGCGTTTTCTGCTCAAGCCCGGGCGACGTTACACGGAGGCGGTCGACGCGTTTTCCCCTTACCGGGCCGTGGCCGAAATCCAACCTGCCGAACGCGCCGCGATGCAGGCCCTTGCTGCCCGCACGCCCAAGGCGCGCTCGTTTCTCTTTGTTAACAACCGGCTCGAAGGCAACGCTCCCGGCACCATCGCGGCTGCTCTGGAGAGATGGCGCTGAAGCCTCACCCCACACCCACCATCGCCCGTCCGGCCGTCCAACCGGTCGTCCATGCAGACTGAAAATTAAACCCTCCCGTGATCCCATCGATGTCGAGTGCCTCCCCGGCGAAATAAAGTCCAGGAACGAGCCGGCTTCCCATCGTTTTGAAGTGGACTTCATCGAGCGGGATTCCGCCGCAGGTAACGAATTCCTCTTTGTTTGTGCTCTTTCCCGAGACCGCGAGCGTGGTCTTCGTCAAAAACGACGCCAACCGCACGCTGGCGTCGCGGCTGAGCTTTGACCAACGGACATCGGGCGCGATGCCCGCAAGCGCGACGAGTTGCTCCCATAAGCGTGCCGGAAGTGGACTCCACCTCGCGCGCAAAACCGTCTGCGCTCCACTCGTTGCGCGGCGGTTCTGAATTTCGCGCATGACTTCTTCGTGCGATGCCGAGGCCAGCCAGTTGACATCGATGTCGAACCGATAGCCGACTTTGTGCAGTTCGCGGGCACCCCACGCGGAAAGTCGCAGCACGACCGGCCCGCTTACGCCGCCGTGCGTAATGAGTAGCGGTCCGATCTCAGTCCGCTTCGCAGTAGCAACGGAAACTTTCACCGGATCAACCGCCACGCCCGGCAACGTCTTCAACCACGGCTCTTCTATTTGGAACGTGAACAGCGACGGCACTGGTGCCACAAGCGTGTGCCCCAACTCCACCGCCGGATGCAACCCCGGGCGACATCCGCCGGCGGCCCAAAGAAATCGATCGCACGTCATCGTTAGTCCGTCATTCAGCGCGAGCGCGAACTCGCCCGACGCGGTCCGCACGGCGGAATCCACACCCACACCCACACGAATCTTTACCCCCGCCCTCTCCGCCGCTCCATTTAAGCAGTCGAT
>JBBRHN010000287.1:0-3690 GCA_038222685.1 Chthoniobacterales bacterium
GGCCATTTGTCGTCGCTTTGCACTCGCCCCGGGAGGCGGTTTTGGTAGTCCGCCGCGAAGCCGACGAGTCCGATCCCGAGTTGCCGAAGGTTGCTCAACGAGTTTGTCCGGCGCGCAGCGAGCTTGGCGGACGGGAGCATCGCAACAACCAAACCTGCAAGAATCAGCACAACGCTGACGACGACGAGGAGCTCGATGAGCGTAAACGCTGAGCGCCGCCGAGCATGTTCGGCTTGATCTTTTTGGCCCGGACAGGTGCATTGTGGTTTCATGAAAAGTCTCCTCCTTGGTCTCACCCTCGCGAGTTCGCTACTTCAAGCGCAAGATGTGCCGAATGTCGATTCGGTATTTGGACAAGGAGAGGGCGTCAACGGCACCGTCTATACAATCGCCATGCAGACGGATGGAAAAATCCTCATCGGCGGTGAGTTCGGCGCGGTCAATGGCGTTCCTCGTCAAAACCTCGCGCGTCTCAACGCCGATGGTTCGCTCGATCCGGAATTCGTGAACCAGTTTACATTCGGAGCCAACGGCCCCGTCTATGCGATTGCCGTGCAGGCCGACGGCAACATCATCGTGGGCGGGAATTTTTCCACCGTCGGCAATGCGCAGCGAACGGACATCGCGCGTCTGGACGCGACAGGGGCAGCGGATCCGAAGTTTGGCGGGCCGGGTGAGGACTTCGGGACGAATGGAACGGTGCAGGCGATCTCGATTCAGGCCGACGGAAAAATCATTATTGGCGGAAGTTTCAACGTCGTCGCGGGTCAGCAATGTCGCAATTTTGCGAGGTTAAGCGCAGAGGGCAAGCCGGACACGGCTTTTGTTTCGCCGAGCCTCATCAACGGCACCGTGCGTGCAATAGCGATTTCGGCAGACGGACTCGTTGTCGCAGGTGGTGCCTTCTCGACCGGCACGTCGCCTGCCCGCAGCATTTTGCGCCTTCCATGAGCACGCGCCGGGTTGCGGTTTTGATTCCGTGTTTCAACGAAGAAACGACCGTCGCCGAGGTCGTGAGAAGTTTCCGCGCAGCATTGCCGGAGGCCGGGGTTTTTGTTTTCGACAATGCGAGTTCCGACGCGACTTCGGTGCGTGCGAGGGAAGCGGGTGCGACGGTGGTTTTTTCGCCGCGTCCGGGAAAAGGCAACGTTGTTCGACACATGTTCGATGTCGTCGATGCCGATTGGTATCTGATGGTGGATGGGGATTCGACGTATCCGGCAGATGCCGCCCCCGGGATGTTGGAGCGCGCGTTCGAGGGGCCGTTTGACATGCTGGTAGGATGCCGCAAAACGCCCCCGTCGGTTGTTAAAGCGGCGTATCGTCCTTTACACCAGATGGGCAACCGTCTCGTTTGCGGGCTCATTCGCAAGGCGTTTGGGAGTCCTATTGAAGACGTGTTTAGCGGATATAGGGTCTTCAGCCGCGAGTTTGTTAAGACGGTTCCGCTGCACGCGAAGGGATTTCAGATTGAAGTAGAGATGACTTTGCAGGCGTTGTCGAAAGGGTATCGCGTTGAGGAGGTGGACGTGCCGTATGGGGCGAGGCCGGAGGGGAGCAAATCAAAGCTCAACACGTATCGCGATGGCGCGTTGGTGTTGGCGGCGTTTGTGGCGATTTGCCGCGACTACCAACCGGCGTTATTTTTTGGAGCCGTCGCGGCCGTCTTTGCCGCATGCAGCCTTGCGGCTGGGTGGGCGCCGATTGAGGATTATTTGTTGTTTCAATGGGTCTATCACGTCCCGCTCGCGCTGTTGGCGACGGGGCTGGCGATTCTTGCGGCGTTGAGTCTCTGCATCGGACTGATTCTTCAAACACAGCTTCGTTACCACAACGAGATGCATCACCTCGTGCGCCGCAATTTTCACCAATGAGGCTGGCGTGAGCGGGTCTCCACGCATCGGCATCGTGGGTTCGGGTCCGGCGGCGGCGGGCGCGGCGGCGGCACTCATCGCAGCGGGGCACCGCGTGGTCGTGCTCGACGTCGGCGAACGGCTCGATGCGTTTGGCGACCAAATCAAACGCGAACTCGCGGCGACGCCGACGGGCGAGTGGACGCCGGAAATGATCCAACGCGCGCGGGGCGATTACCGCTGCACGCCGGATGGGCTGGAGGTCAAAAAACAATTTGGGTCCGATTTTTCCACGCGATTTCCAGTGGGTGCGCCGCGCGTTGTTTTTGACGATGTGGAGCATATTCCATCTTTTGCATTCGGCGGCTTGAGCAACATCTGGGGCTCCTCAGTAATGCCTTATCGCCCGGAGGAAATCGCGGGCTGGCCGCTGAGTTTGGAGGACCTTTTGCCGCATTATCGTGCGGTCGCCCGGATTGTTGGCAGCACGGGCGAGACGGGCGATCCGCTCAGCGACTTGTTCCCCTGTGTTCACGAAAACCTTGCCGCGCTGCCGATGAGTCGGGCGGGGGCGGGGATGCTGGCGAGAATGAAACGCCACAGGACCGCACTCGTCGCCGACGGTCTCCATTGCGGCATGGCGCGCGTGGCAATGAAGCCCGGCGCGTGTCGCAGATGCGGACTCTGCATGCATGGGTGTCCGGATGATTTAATCTATAGCAGCTCGCAAACGTTTGCGGACTGGATTGCGACCGGGCATGTGGATTACCAGCCCGGGATTGTCGTCGAGCGTTTTCGAGAATCGGCCGGGGTTGTCGAAGTGGAATGCCGCTCGCTGTCCGGGGAGCGGCAGATGCGGACATTCGACCGTTTGTTTGTGGCGGCGGGGGTGATCCCGACGGCGTCCATCGTGCTCTCGTCGCTGGGGCAGTTCGACACGCCGGTCACCGGTAAGGACAGTCACTACTTTTTGTTCCCGTTACTGCGACTGAGCGGCTCGGGCGACGTGCGCCGGGAGGCTTTGCAAACGCTGAGCCAGATTTTTATCGACGTGACGGACGAGAGTTTCGGGAGCGCAGTGGCGCACTGTCAGATTTACAGCTACAGCGACATTATCGACGCATCGGTGAGAGCCATGCTCGGACCGCTGGCGGGATTGGCGCCGGCGGTGTTGTCGCACTTGCTTATTGCGCAGGTTTTCCTTCATTCAGATGTCTCGGCGCGGTTGATCTATAAATTAAAGAAGGCAGGCGATGGTGCGGAAACGCTGCACGTTTCGAGCGAAACAAATCCGGAGTCCGCGAAAGTCCGCTCGCGCGTTTTCGCGAAATTTTTGCGTCACGCGCTGCGGCTCGGAGCGGTGGCTGGCGTTCCGTTCGCGAAAGTGGGGACGCCCGGTCGTGGGCTGCACTGTGGTTCGACGTTTCCGATGTCAGCCTCGCCGGGTGGGGTGCAAACCGATTTGCTCGGGCGGCTCCGCGGGTTCTCGCAGGTTCATTTGGTGGATAGCTCCGTCCTGCCGTCGATTCCGGGAACAACGATTGCGCTGAGTAGCATGGCCAATGCGCATCGGATCGCGAGTGAGGCTCTTGAGGAGACGCCATGAGGGTTTTTTTGACAGGCGGACGCGGCTTTGTGGGAAGTGCGCTGGCGGCGGAGTTTGCGAGTTGCGGGTGGGAAGTCGTGATGCCTCCGAAAGGATGGCGTATGCCCGAGTCGCCGGGGGCGGGGAGTTTCTCCGGCGTCGATGCGCTCGTCCATGCGGCGTGGGACATGCGGCCAGTCGGCGATGCCGCGTCGAGACAAACGAACGTGGAAGGGTCGCGGAGGCTCGTTG
>JBBRHN010000288.1:0-3673 GCA_038222685.1 Chthoniobacterales bacterium
GAGTGGAAACATGGCGCAAGCCTCGACTGGCATCTCACGCAGTTTCCGTTACACGACGGACTCCGTCGTCTTGTCCAGCACCTCAACTGGCTCTACACGCATGAACCTTCATTCTACGAACTCGACGATTCGCACGAAGGTTATGAGTGGGTCGATTTTAATGACGCAGACAACACGGTTTGGTCGTTCATCCGCAAATCAAACACCGGAGCGCCGATCGTCTTTATCGTCAACGCCACGCCCGTCGTTCGGCAAGGCTACCGCGTCGGTGTCAACGTCCCCGGGTTTTACGAAGAGGTTCTCAATACCGATGCGGAAACTTATGGCGGCAGCAATGTCGGAAACTACGGAGGCCGCTGGGCAGATGAGCAATGGGCGTGGCAGGGGAAACCCCACTCCATTATCATCGATCTCCCGCCGCTGGCCGTTACGGCGTTTCGGTTGAAGTAGCCGCTGGCGTCGATTTGTCCGGCTCGGGAAGGAAGCTCGAGAGGATGAAAAGTGCGGCGGCGATGCAGATGCAGGAGTCGGCGACGTTAAAGGCGGGCCAGTGGCCATACCACGGGAGGATGACGTCGACGAAGTCGATGACGTGACCGTGGAGAATGCGGTCGGTCAGGTTGCCGAGGACGCCCGAGGCGAGAAGGGCGGCTCCGAGTCGCATCGGTAAACCGACAAACGCGCCGCGCAATCCCAGCACGGCGAGCACCACAAGCGCCGTGCTCGCGAGGGCGAGGAAAAACACGTTGTTGTCCTTTAACATCCCGAACGCCGCCCCAGTATTGTGAACCTGCACGAGATTGAACACGCCGGGGATCACGACGATTTGCTCGTGAACGGGAATGAACTTGAGCACCAGAACCTTTGTGATCTGGTCGAGAATATAGAGCGGCAGCGATACCGCGAGAAGAAGCGACCGTCCGGACATATTAGTTTGTTGGTAGCACGGACGAATGTTGATTGATGATTTCTCCGTCGCTGCCGTGCTTTGTCGCGAGGCTTTGGGAATTTCCCGCAAAGAGAGGTGTCATTGTTGAGAGAATGTTTCGCACGTAAGCGTTCGGCCAGAGAAAACTCAAATTGTCAGCAAAGCGGGCAAGGCCTCTTCGCAGCGTGTGCAGAGCGTGGGGTGAGCAGTGCTCGTGCCGACCTCGGGGCGGTGACGCCAGCAGCGTTCGCAGCGGGTGCTGGCGGTTTTTGTGACGGTGACGGCGGTCTCCGGGCCTTCGAATATTTCGAGATCGCTGAGGATGAAGAGTTCCTCGGCCTCGGCCTTCATTGAGGCGAGAACGGTGAAGTCAGATGGCGCGAGGGTGAGGGAGGCGCGGGCCTCGAGCGCGCTGCCGATCTCCCCGGCCTTTTGGATTTTTTCAACGGCTTGCGAGATGCTGGAGCGGATTTCGAGCAGGCGATCCATCTCGCGGACGGTTTGTTCGCTGGTCCATTGGGGATCGGCTTTCGGGAAATGCTGCAAGTGGACGGAGGAGTCCGGGACGAGGTAACCCCAGGCTTCTTCGGCGGTGAAGGCGAGGATGGGCGCGAGGAGGCGCGTCAAAGAACTGAACACCATGTGCATCGCAAACTGCGTCGCGCGTCGGCGCTCGGAAGTGGAGGTGTCGCAGTAGAGACGATCCTTAGTGATATCGACATAGAGACTGCTGAGATCGACGGCGCAGAATTGGTTGAGCGTGTGATAGACGCGGTGGAATTCGAGTTTTTCGTATGCGTCGAGGCAAGTGGCGTTGACTTCCTGCAAGCGTGCGAGAATCCAGCGGTCAACAAAGGTGAGCGTTTCCGGTGCAGGAGGGTTCGCCGCGTCGTAGTCGTGGAGATTTGCGAGGAGAATGCGAAGCGTGTTGCGGATGCGGCGGTAGGCGTCGCTGAGGCGGGTGAAGATTTCCTCGGAGAAAGGGACATCGTCGGTGAAGTTGACACTGCTGACCCAGAGGCGGACGAGATCGGCACCGTATTTGCCGACGAAGTGCTCGGCTTCGGTGGGCTTCTGGTAGCCGCCCTGTGCGGATTTTGAGATTTTTTTCCGGGTATCGACATCGACGACGAACCCGTGTGTGAGCACGCTGCGGTAAGGGGCTTTGCCGTTGATGGCAACGGAGGTCATGAGCGAGCTTTGAAACCATCCGCGGTGTTGGTCGGTGGCCTCGAGGTAGAGATCGGCTGGGAAGGCGAGTTCCGGGCGTCTGCGGAGGACGGCTTCGTGGCTCACGCCGGAGTCGATCCAGACGTCGAGCGTGTCGTTGCGGCGAATGACGCCGGAAGGAAGTCCGACGAGTTCAGCCCATGCGGCATCGTCGAGTTCGAACCAGGAGTTCGTGCCTCGTTCAGCAAAAACGTCGGCAATTTTTCTGATGACATTCGGGTCGAGAATTGGATCGCCGTTTGTATCGTAGAAAACGGGGAGGGGAACGCCCCATGTGCGCTGGCGCGAGATGCACCAGTCGGGGCGGGACTCGACGGTGCCGCGAATGCGGTTGCGGCCCCAGTGCGGGAGCCACGTGGCGGCGTCCACTTCAGCGAGGGCTGCCTCGCGGATGCTGTCGATGCGGACAAAAAACTGTTCGACCGCGCGGAAGATGACAGGCGTTTTGGAGCGCCAGCAATAAGGGTAGCTATGCTGGTAGTCCTGGCGTCCGGCGAGGGCGTCGTGTTCGGTGAGGAGAGTGATGATCTGCTCATTGGCGTCGAAGACATATTTGCCGATGAGTTCGGGGAGGCCGCATTCGTCGGTGTAGAGTCCGTTGTCATCGACCGGCGAGAGGAGCGGCAGGCCGTGTTGCATGCCGAGTTGGTAATCGTCTTCGCCGTGACCCGGCGCGATATGTACGCATCCGGTGCCGGTGTCGAGTGTCACGAACGGGGCGTTATAAATGGTCGCCGTGCGGTCGAGGAACGGATGCTGCGCGAGATTGCCGTGGAGGTCGGATCCTGGGAATTTCGATTCGATGGAGATTTTTTCCGCTCCCGTGGCGACGCAGAACGGCTCCAGGAGTGCTTCGGCGAGGATGAGCGTTTTTTCGTGGCCTTTCAAACGCACGCGGGCGGCGACGTAGTGGTGAGTGGCATGAACGGCGATGGCAAGATTCGCGGGAAGCGTCCAAGGCGTTGTCGTCCAGATTACCACGGAGGCCTTATCGGCCCACTCGCCGCTCTTGACGGGGAAGAGGACGAAGATCGCAGGCGAAGTTTTGTCGTGATACTCGACTTCGGCTTCCGCAAGAGCCGTCTGCGCGCCCGTGCTCCAGAGCACGGGCTTGTGCTTGCGATAGACGAGGCCGTTCTCCACGAAGCGGGCAAAGCAGCGGATGACGTCGGCTTCGTAAGCCGGGTCGAGCGTGAGGTAGGGGTTTTGCCAATCTCCCAGCACGCCGAGACGACGAAACTGATTGCGCTGGATGTCGATGAATTTGCGGGCGTATTCCTCCGAGCGGCGGCGGATCTCGACCGGCGTGAGCCCGGCGGCGGACTTGACGACACGAAACTCAATCGGCAAACCGTGGCAGTCCCAGCCAGGAATAAACGGAGCGCGGAAACCCGCCATGGTGCGGGATTTCACGACGAAATCTTTGAGGATTTTGTTGAGCGCCGTGCCCATATGAACGTCGCCGTTGGCGAAGGGAGGGCCGTCATGCATCACATAAAGCGGCGCGTCTTTGCG
>JBBRHN010000289.1:0-3667 GCA_038222685.1 Chthoniobacterales bacterium
ACGGCGGTGCCGTTTACAACAACAACCGCTGGAACAATAACAACGCTTGGAACAACAACAATCGTTGGAACAACAACTACTACAACCGAAACACCTCCGGCAGCGTCAACACCGCTCGCGGCAGCTCGGCCTCGTGGGGCGGCGGCTCCGCCCATGCGACCGGCTGGCGCGGAGGATCGGCATCGTTTCGCCGATAGCTTGACTGCTTGCGCGGGCACCGAGTGCCCAAACATTTTCCTAATAAATCTCGATCTGTCGCGTTGAATCAAAAGAGATGAAAATTCACCCCGCGCTCCTGTTTTTACTCCCCGGCATGGCCTTCGCCTCGCCCGGGCTGACCATCTACAACCAAAACTTCGCCGTCGTGCGCGATACGATCCCGCTCGATCTCAAGGCAGGCGTGAACGATGTGGTTTTCGACGGCGCGACAGTTCACTTGGAGCCGGATTCCGTCGTCCTTCGTGATCCTCAGGGAACGCCGCTGCAAATCCTCGAGCAGAATTACCGCAACGATCCGGTGACTCAACAACTCCTGCTCTCTCTGTTCGAGGGCAAGACAATTGACTTCACTCTTCGCGAGACAAGCAAACCAGATCGCGTGATCCCCGGCAAAATCATCCGATCGGGCTACATCTCGCACGGCAGCACGGCGATGAATCGCTACGGGCAAAACTACGCGATGAACCAGATGTCGATGGCAAGCGCCTCCGGCGCGGGGCAGCCCATTATCGAAGTGGACGGAAAAATTCGCTTCGGACTCCCGGGCGAGCCAGTATTTCCCTCACTTGGCGACGACACGATTCTCAAGCCTCAACTGTCGTGGAAAATCCAGTCACCGAAGGCTCTGAAGACCAACGCCGAACTCGGCTACATTACGGGCGGCATGTCATGGGAGGCGAGCTACAACGTTGTCGCTCCCGAGAAAGGCGACAACCTCGACATCATCGGCTGGGTCACGATGGACAACCAGAGTGGACGCGATTTTGCCGAGGCCAAGATCAAGCTCATGGCAGGCGACGTCAACAAACTCACGCAACCGGGAATGCGGGATGAGGATGTGCTGATGAGACTTCGCAGTTTCTCCGGGGCGATGAAGGAAAACGCCGCTCCCAGCGTGAGCGAAAAGGCGTTCGACGAATACCACCTTTACACGCTCGAACGGCCCACGACCCTCCGCGACCGCGAGACCAAACAGGTCGAGTTTGTCCGAGCCTCCGGTGTGAAATCCGAACTCATTTATGTCTATGACGGTATCTTCATCGATTGGAATCGTTGGCGCGGATACGATATCTCCAACCGCCGCACGAACGAGGAATTCGGATCGCAAAGCAGCACAAAGGTGTCGGTCATGCGGGAGTTCAAGAACATAAAAGCCAACGGCCTGGGAATTCCGCTGCCCCGCGGCCGCGTTCGCTTTTATCGAACCGACGGGGCGAGTCTCGAATTCATTGGCGAAAACCAGATCGATCACACTCCCACCGACGAACTCGTCAAAATCTACACTGGCGACGCCTTCGATCTCGTCGCGGAGCGCAAACGCACAAACTTTCAAGTGAACACTTCGGAGAGATGGGCTGACGAAACGTTTCTCATCACTCTGCGCAACAGAAAAAAGGAACCCGTCACCATTCGCGTCGTCGAGCATCTCTACCGTTGGACAAATTGGACCATCGCTGAAAAAAGCGACGAGTTTGTAAAAAAATCGTCCGACGAGATTGAGTTCCAAATTCCGGTTAAACCCGGCGAAGAACGCGAGGTCACTTACCGCGTCCACTACTCGTGGTGACCTGCGGAGGACGGCACGGCGCATCGCGCGTTTATTTTCCGCAAGGAAGGTTGACACGCCCCCTCAAACCGCTACGATCTCCCTCCCGCCGAAACTGATTATGGCCCACACAGAAGTTATCCTTACAACAAATATCCCGACCCTTGGTGCCGAAGCCGACATCGTTAAAGTCCGTCGCGGATACGCACGCAATTTCCTCATTCCCGGAGGCAAAGCACTCGAGGTCACACCGAGCTCGCTCCGTCGAATCAACCACCTCAAGGCCCGCCGCGCCGAGCGCGAAGCCCGTGAAGTGACAGCCGCCGAGGAACTCGCCACCAAAATCAACAAGCTCCGCGCAACATTCACTCTCGAAGTCGGCGGTGGCGGCAAAGCTTTTGGTTCCGTCACGGCCAAAGACATCACCGACCGCATCATTGCCGAGCTCAAGCTCGAAGAACTCCCGAAACACGCCGTCTCGCTCGACAAAACGATCAAAGAGACCGGCGAGCACGAGGTCAGCGTGAAGCTTCACCCTGACGTCACTGCCACTTTCCATCTCACCGTTTCGGCACCTGTTGTCGCGACAGTGGAAGGCGAAGACGCGGCGGACGCCAGAAAACCACGCCGGAAAGTCGCAGCCAAAGAGTAGTTCTGGATGCCTGCCAGCTCTCCCGCGCAAGGTGAGGCGGCACCCGTGACAGCCAACGGGCAAACGAGCGGCAAGGGCCGTTCACGCAAGGCGGATTATTCGCAAAAACCTGCGAGTTATTTGCCAGATATTCACAGGCTCCTTCCGCAGAGCATCGACGCCGAAAAAGGCCTACTCGGCTCCGTTCTTCTCAATACCTCCGTCCTCGACGACAGCATCGCGCTGATCGACGCCCAGCACTTCCATCTCCCTGCCCATCAAAAGGTTTTCGAACTTTTGGTCGAGATGCGCAACACCGGGCGCCCCATCGATCTCATCTCCGTCACCCAGACGCTCGAAGATCGCAAACTCCTCGCCGAAGTCGGCGGCGCTGCCGTCATCACCGACTTATTGACCTTTGTTCCGACAGCGGCCAATGCGGACTATTACCGCCAGATTCTTTGCGAGAAGTTCCTCCTCCGGCAAATGATCTCCGTGTGCACGGAATACGCCGCGCGCTCCTACGACGAGCAGGGCGACGTGAAGGTGCTTCTCGACGAAGTCGAGGCCAAGGTCCTCGCCATCGGCAACCAACGCTTCGGCTCCACAATGGTCACCATGAAGGACATGGTCAGCAAGGCCATCGACAGCATCGAACTGCTCATCCAAAACAAAGGCGGTATCACCGGGCTGCCCACGGGATTTTCCGCACTCGATAGCATGACCAGTGGCCTGCACGAGGGCGAAATGTTTGTCATCGCCGCGCGACCCTCCATGGGCAAAACCGCGCTTGCCATGAACATCGTCGAGCACGTCGCCATCGAGTCCAACAAAGCCGTCGCCGTTTTCAGCCTGGAAATGAGCTCCATGCAACTCGTCCAGCGTATGCTCTGCTCCCGCGCCAAGGTGAACTCTAAAAATCTCCGCGACGGTTTTATCGGCAAACAGGACATGGGCAGCATCGGCACGGCCGCTGGGTTGCTCACCAAGGCCAAAATTTTCGTCGATGATACACCGGGCCTCAGCATTCTCGAACTTCGCGCCAAAGCGCGCCGCCTCCAAAACCGCGAAAACATCGAGCTCGTCGTCATCGATTACCTCCAACTCCTGCGCTCAAATTCCCGCCGCGCCCAAGACAACCGCCAGATCGAAATTATGGAAATTTCCTCCGGCATCAAAGCCATGGCGAAGGAACTCAAAATCCCCGTCATCGTTCTCGCCCAGCTCAACCGTAATCCCGAGCAACGCTCCGGCGACAGCAAAGGCCGCCC
>JBBRHN010000290.1:0-3663 GCA_038222685.1 Chthoniobacterales bacterium
GGGCAGGACAGGATTATCGCCGATTCGCCGCGATCTACGCATATGGCTTCGCTTGAGATCGCAGAGCACGATGGAACCTTTCTGGATGTGTCGGGCGGCGAGGGCTTTTCGATGCGCGCCTGCCGGAGCAGAATCCAGTCCATGGCAGTGTAGAGGTGATTTTCGTCAACGTCATCAGGAAGGGCGCATTCCTGAGCCAAGGTGCTTGTGAGGGTCTCCGGACCGAGGCCGCGCGAGATGGCGAGCTTGGATCCCGGAAAAAGGATGCGTGCGGCGATCTTGACGATCCGGCTTTGCAGAGCCGCCGCAATCCCTCGACGATGTGGGGCGGCCCTTTGGAGAGGTTGGCGATACAGGAATATAGACATCGCTAGATTCGGAGGACATAAAGGCATTCAACCTCCTGCGTGGCAGGAGGTTGAATGCCTTTATGTCTTTGCAACTTGAGTTTAAGCTGTTTTTCGAGTGTAAAGCCAGCCAGGTGCGGTAGGATGCCGGGCTCGTGATTATCCGAAGCGCCATCTTGCAAGGCAGTTCGCCCGACCTCGCTTCGTGCCCGGTTTCGGAGCTGCCGGAGTTTGCGCTGATCGGTCGCTCGAATGTCGGCAAGTCCTCCCTGCTTAACATGCTCACCCGCGTGAAAGGTTTGGCGAGGATTTCCAGCACACCCGGGAAAACGCGGTTGATTAATTTTTTTACTATCAACGGCAACTGGACCCTCGTTGATTTGCCGGGTTACGGATACGCGAAAGTCGCTCGGAAGGAGCGGGCGTCGTTTAGCGCGTTTGTTTCCGATTACCTGCTCCATCGTTCGAATCTTTTGGGAACATTCGTGTTGATTGATTCGCGTCTGGATCCGCAGCCGATCGATTTGGAGTTTCTCGAGTGGATGGTCACGTCCGGACTTCCCTTCATTCTGGTCTTCACAAAATCCGATAAGCTTTCTCCAAAGGCTGTGCAAAAAAACATCGACGCGTTTTTGGAAAAACTGAGGGTGATCAGCGAAACGCCGCCGCATTTTTTGACGAGTTCGTCTAAGGTGGGCGAGGGGCGTGCGGAGATTTTGCATCTCATTTCCGACGCCATAGCGGAGCAAGCGGAAGACTCCGGCGCATGACTCTTGAAGACCTCGGTTGGAACGCGGCGTTCGCGAGGGAGTGGAATGCTTATGAAGGCAAAGGCTGGGTGCCTGCACGATTGATCCGCGATAACAAAATCACTTACGGAGCCTTACTTGGAGATGGTGAGGAACTCGAAGTGGTGATGAGTGGCAAGGTCTATCATGATGCCGAAACCGACGCAGAATTACCGGCCGTGGGAGATTGGGTGGCGTTGGAAGTTGGCCACGAAAACCACGAACACGTGATCCGGGCACGACTCCCTCGCCAGACTTACCTCTCTCGCAAAATCTCCGGACGCAGTGTTGAGGAGCAGGTTATCGCGGCCAATATCGATGTCGCTGTCGTCGTGACCGATCCGGGCCCCGACTTCAATCTGCGGCGCATGGAACGCTACTTCGCCATCATCGGACTTAGCCGGGCAAAGGCGGTCGTTCTCGTCAACAAAGCCGATCTTTTTTCTGATGAAAAAAACCAAGCCGCCGTCGAAGCGATTCGATCCCTCAATCCGGCGGCTGACGTCCACCTCACAAGCGTGACGAAAAAGGCGACGCTTAGAATCCTTAAGACTTATCTTCAGCCCGGACGCTCCGTGACATTTGTCGGTTCCAGCGGCGTGGGAAAATCATCGCTCATCAACCATCTCCTCGGCGATGAGTTTCAATGGACGGACAAAGTCAACGCGACCACTGGCAAAGGCCGCCACACGACCACTGCGCGTGAACTGATGGTGCTTCGTGGCGGGGGAATCATCATCGACAATCCGGGTATCCGCGAGGTGCACATGTGGACGGATGAGGCGACGCTGCGTGATCGATTTGCCGATCTCGAAGCGCTCGCGCAAAAGTGTAAATTCCACGACTGCCGCCACGCCGCTTCAAATGCCGGTTGCGCGATCCAAACTGCCATCAATGGTGGCACGCTCGACGCAAAGCGCCTCGACGGATTTCTCAAACTCGACAAAGAAATCGAACTCCTCAGCCAAAATCGCAAAAAACGCCAACTCACCGTCGCCCGTCGCACCCGTCGCGATGAGCAGTCCCGTTCACGGAAATTTTCCGAACGCCATATTCCTGAACTTGAACACGACGAGCAGCACTGATTCGACTGCTCCTGCCGGATCCGCAGCGGCCAGGATTTTTAACCCTCGCCGACGCGTGCGTTGCGACCCTCGCGCCCGCGAAGTCGGATGAGAATGGGGAGTCCGGGGAATTCCCATTTTTCGCGAATGCGAGCGCAGAGGTAGTTGACATAGCTGTCGGGCAGCAAGCGGGGATCGTTGACGAACAAAATGAATTGTGGCGGACGCATCGAACCTGTCTCGTTAACTTGCGTCGCGTAGAGGAGTTTGAACCGCTTGCCTCCACGCGAAGGCGGTGACTGCCGGTCCATCGCAGCGCGGAGGACGCGGTTGAGCTCGCCGGTTCCGGCGCGGCGGCTTGCGTGCTGGCGAACTTTTTCCACCATGGTAAAAATCCGGCGCACGTTCTCGCCCGTTCGTGCGGAGAGGACGACGACGGGTGCATAATCGATAAAAAACAGCTCGCGACGAATCGTCTCGACGTGTTCGCGGATGAGTTCGGCATCCTTTTTGCCCGGCTCGGACATAAGATCCCACTTGTTCAACGCGATGATGGCCGGTTTTTTCGCTTCCTGGATCAATCCGGCGATCTTCTTATCTTGTGTGGTCACGCCCATCGTTGCGTCGATGACCAGCACGTTGAGATCCGCGCGTGCGATGGTTTTTTCCGACCGCATGACGCTGAAGACTTCGACTGAGGTATTGTGTCGAGAGCGGTGGCGAATACCAGCCGTGTCGCAGAGAACATAAGGTTTGCCCTCACGCTCGGTAAAAATATCGACGGTGTCGCGCGTGGTGCCGGGCAACTCACTGACGATGGTGCGCTTGTCATCGAGGATCGCGTTGACGAGCGACGACTTGCCGACATTCGGCCTCCCGACCAACGCAAGGCGTGGAGGGTAAGCCGCAACGATTTCGGCATCTGATGGTTCTTCGGGCAAGAGTGTTTCCACCAGCGAAACCAAGTCGCCGATGCCTCGCCCATGAGCTGCGCTGACCGTTAGCCAATCGGAAAAACCCAACCGCGAGAATTCATCGCCGCGCCACTCGTGACTCTCCACATCAACTTTGTTGACGACGAGCGCAACGGGCCTTCCGGATGAGCGCAGCAAAGAAGCCAACTCGGCGTCGAGCGGCGTCACGCCATCCTGCGCGTCGGTAATGAAGAGAAGTAAATCCGCGCTCTCAATGGCGATCTCTGCGTTTTCACGAGTCGGCTCCGCGAAGTCCGGATCCGGCTCCGCGCCGATGCCGCCCGTATCGACAATCTCGAAAGGCGATGCGCCCAGCTTGCACAATGCGACAATTCGGTCGCGCGTTACGCCCGGTTGATCGTGGACAATGGAAATCATTCGTCCGGCGAGACGGTTAAAAAGGGCGGATTTGCCGACGTTGGGACGTCCGACTAGGGCGACATTGCGCATAAAAAAATCTTAGTGAGGTTGTTCGTGGTGGCGGAACTGG
>JBBRHN010000291.1:0-3651 GCA_038222685.1 Chthoniobacterales bacterium
GGTTGAGAGGGGACATTTTTTGTGAAATATACGATTCGGAAATCGAAAACAACGAAGGTTGAGGAAACGCGCTACGATCTTGAGGAGCGTTTGCTCGAGTTTTCGGTGCGGATCATTCGCCTTTCCGAATCGCTGCCGGCCACGCGGGCCGGGAACCATGTCGCGGGGCAACTTTTGAGATCAGGCACCGCTGCGCTTCCCATGCACGGCGAGGCCCAAGCTGCTGAATCAGCGCGGGATTTTCAACATAAGCTGCGGGTTGCACTCAAGGAACTCCGCGAAACTTTCCGCTGGCTAAAACTGACGCAAAGGACCTCGCTCATTAAGCCCGCCGCCAAGTTGGATCCATTGCTCGCCGAATGCGACGAGCTGATCCGCATTTTCGTCACCAGCCTCCGAACCTCCGAATCACGTTCCCGCGCACAATGACCCCACTCAAATTTCGATGTTCGATGTTGAATGTTCGATGTTCAATTTGCTTTGCCACTACCGATACTCGCCCAACGAGCGCAGGCGGCCATTTTCAAGTGCGAAAATTTCGCGGCTCACCGGGTAGGTTGCCTCGAGGTAACCAGCAATGAGGGTTTCGCCCATGCGTTGGTAGGCAAGGTCCTGACGAGAGAAAACGAAGACCTGAAACTGCGTCGGGATCGCGACGAGGAGGTCGGGGCCGAGTGTGGAGGCGAAGGCTTGCGCGAACTCCGGCGCGAGGACAGACGTGGCCGTGAGTGGGTTCTCCGATTCGAGAACCGCGTATTCAATTACGCCACGACGATCCCGCACGTAGGTGGGTTTGAGTTTTGAAAAAACCTCCGAAGCCGAGCGGCGAGCCTCCGCTTCGATCTCGGCAAACGTGATGGGGATGCCGCGTTTCTGGTCACGCGTGAGAGGAACAACCTCGCCATCGACAACGCGCGCCATCGAGACAATCGTGCGCTCCGAGCCCGGAATCGCCCGCCGCATTTTGTGGTCGGTGAAAGAAGGTTCCACCAGCAAGACCCAGCGCGAGTCTGCTATGAGGAGGCTGGTCAGGGAAATCGCGATCAACATCACGACGCATTTGAACTTTGCCGCCGCTCTGGTATGGATGCCTTGCATAATGATCGCTTTTCTCGAAGGAATTTTGGCCGAGGCCCTGCCCACGCAGATCGTGGTCAACGTCCAGGGTGTTGGGTATCAGGTGATGATCCCGCTATCAAGTTTCGATAAACTGCCCGCTCCCGGCGCGGCGGTGAAAATCCTCACGCATCTCGCCGTCCGCGAAGACGCGCATATTCTTTACGGATTCTTCACTGCGGGAGAGCGCGACCTTTTTCGCCTGCTGTTGCACCATGTCACCGGAGTCGGTCCCAAAATCGCGCTCAGTGTTCTTAGCGGGCTGTCGGTTGAGTTTTTCAAAGCCGCCGTCGTCGCGGGCGATATCGGTGCGATTTCCAAAATCAGCGGCGTCGGAAAAAAAACCGCCGAGCGAATGGTGCTGGAGCTCAAAGACAAAGTCGGTGTGGCGGCGGAGTGGGCTGCATCGAGTGCAAAAAATGCGCCGAGCGAGACCGACATCCATTTTCACGACGCCGTCCTGGCCCTCATTTCCCTCGGCTACAAACAAGTCGAGGCGCACAAAGCCGTGCGCCGCGTCATCGATGTCTCGGGAGCGACGCTGCCTGCCGAAGAACTCATCCGGCAGGCCCTGAAAATCCTCTCATGACGCCGCTGGAGTCTGCAAAAGCGATTCACGAGTCGTTGCCCGACGGGGGGCTTTTTCACGAAAAGGAATGGCGAATCACTCCCGAGCCGTTTGCGATCAACGAGGCGCTCCACGAGGAAATTGAAAAACTCGGCTATCGTCTTGTTTTGTTTCTTCGAGCTTGCGAGGAGCTCTACCGGCTCAGTGTGAAAGGCCGCCAACCCGCTTGGGTGGCCGAACTTCTCGATCGCGGCAAGCCAGAGGCGCTCGTGGCTTTTCAACGCGAACATGGCATCGCGGGCGAAATTCCCCGCATCATCCGACCCGACCTCGTGCTCACTGAAGAGGGGTTCGTCATTGCCGAGGTGGACAGCGTGCCAGGCGGAATCGGGCTCACCGGCTGGCTGAACGCCCGTTACGAGGCACTCGGCCACAGCGTGCTGGGCGGGCGCGACGGAATGCTTGAAGGCTTTGCCAGCATTCTCCCCGGCGGCGATGTGGTGATTTCTAGCGAGGCGTCGGATTACCTGCCCGAGATGCAATGGCTGGTCGCGGAGCTGAATGCCCGGTTCGCTGCACGCGGAAGCTGGCGAGTGCTCGACACATCGGTGCGGACGGATTTTCAAGTTAACGTGTATCGTTTTTTCGAGCTCTTCGATTTGGCCAATGTCGCCTGTGCGCCGGAGCTTATGGCAGCGGTCGCCGCCAAGCGCATTTCGATCACGCCACCGCTCAAGCCCGCGCTCGAAGAAAAACTTTGGTTTGCACTTTTTTGGATTAAACCGCTCGAAGACTTCTGGCGGCGCACACTCGGCGAACGCGCCTTCCTCGCGCTCCAGCGCGTGATCCCTTACACGTGGCTCGTTGATCCCACGCCCCTCCCCCGCCATGCAGTTCTTCCAAGGCTCGAAGCTAACTCGTGGGCCGAAGTCGCGCGGTTCAGCCAAAAAAAACGCGCATTCATTCTCAAGATCAGCGGATTTTCGGAGACGGCATGGGGCTCGCGCGGGGTCGTCGTTGCCTCCGATCTTCCGCAGCACGAATGGCAAATCGAACTAGAAAACGCGCTGGCCGATTTCGCCAACCGTCCCCATATTTTACAACAGTTCCACCCCGGACGCCTCGTCGAGCAACGCTACTGGCAGCCGGGCCTGGACGACTTGAAGACAATGCGAGGCCGCGTGCGTCTCTGTCCTTACTTTTTTGTCGGCGAGAAATCGGTCGCATGCGGCGGCGCGCTTGCAACGATTTGTCCAGACGACAAGAAACTCCTGCACGGGATGCGCGATGCGATTCTCGCGCCGACCTCTATTGCGCTCTAAGACAACCGTGAAAGCCTTCCGAGCCCGCATTGTCGCCCCGTTGTCCGCCCCGCTCATCGAGGACGGCCTCGTCCGAATCGACGGGGATCGCATCGTCGAAGTGGTTCCGTATGAAGGTTCCGCCGCAACCGATCTCGGCGAAGTCGTGCTCATGCCGGGCCTGATTAACGCGCATTGCCATCTCGACTACACATGCATGCGGAGCGCGATTCTTCCCAACGCCAGCTTTTCGCAATGGATCCATCGCATCAACGATCTTAAACGTACCATCGACGACGATGACTACCTCGCGTCGATTGCCGCCGGGTTTGCCGAACTCGCCGCCTTCGGCACCACCACCGTGCTGAACATTGAGTCTTTTCCTGAACTCATGTTCCGCCTCCCGCAGCCGCCGATCCGCACATGGTGGTTCTACGAAATGCTCGACGTTCGCAATCGCATCCACACCGAGGACGTGGTCGCCGGAGCACTCAGTTTTTTTGATGCGCGCCCGGGCTGGCCCGGCGGATTCGGTCTCTCGCCGCACGCGCCCTACACGGCCTCCGTCGAACTCTATCGCCTCGCCCGCTTCTGCTGCGAAAAACACGATATGCCCCTCACGACGCACGTCGCGGAATCCGACGAGGAGTTCGCGATGTTTCAAGA
>JBBRHN010000292.1:0-3640 GCA_038222685.1 Chthoniobacterales bacterium
TCCGGGTGGAACGGATTGACCACTTGGAGATTCTCGATCTGCAGGCCGTGTTGAAGGTCTTCCGAGAGCAGGGTGGTGGAGTCGCTGGCGAGGGCCGCCGCGACGATGAGGCTGTCCCACCACGAGAATCCGTGGAGGTCTTCGAGGTGCCAGGCTTTTTTGAGGAGAGCCGCAGACAGGTGCACCGGTTTCCAGTCGAGTAGGTCGTCCACCTCGGCACGTGCCTGCGGACGGGACAGCGCAGGCTTCAGCTTCCGGGTGACGGTGACGTAGAATTCCTGTAGCACCTGGTGGCTGATGCGGCCGGTGCGAGTTTCCCAGAGATGGCGCATCACGAGTCGAGCGCGTTCCTGCTTAGCGGGATCGCTGTCGTCGAACCCGTAAACCAGAACATTGGTGTCAACGAAGTGCATCGCGATCGTGGATTTCTTCCCGAGTGGGGAGCCTTTGTCCGGCGAGCCTCAGTCCGCCGCGATTCCGTGAGAGGTAGCGGCGCATGGCAATTTCGTAGGAATCGTCGGATGCGACTTTCTCGGTCGTAAGCTGGCAGAGATACTGCGACATGCTGGTATCGGCCTCGGCGGCGAGCACCCGAACCCGGCGGGCGAGGTCGTCAGGCATGGTGATCGTGATGTTTTTCATGTCACGAACTTAGGATAACACGAAATCAGTGTCAAATCGGGGTTTTACTTCAAGCGGTTTTGCCCTGAAGCCAGCGTGTTCCCATTCGAGTCGGCAAGGCATCAACTCGTTTTCCCGCCGATTCTTCACTGGTTGGCGGCGAGTAGCTTGTATCTTTGAAATTTACGGGTCGCTTTGTCATGGGTTCGATTCAGGACATTCCGAACATCGAAAGAAAAACGAACCCCCTCATGCTACGCGTTTTGCTATGCCGACACTTCGGGGCGAAGCATATATCCCGTGCTTCGCGCGGACGCAAACGTCGCCGGGATTAGAGTTCCCGAGCGAAGGATTCAAGATCCGGACAGCGGACGGCCAAGCGGTGCATGTCGTGCAGTTTGGCGGCGACGGCGTTCTTGAGGATCTCCTCGCGCAATCCCTCAGGGACCCCGCCGAAACGGACATCAAGGACCTCGATAACGGATGCCTGCAGAGATTCCAATTGGCCCTCTTGGCGACCTTCCTGGCGACCTTCTTGGTGGCCTTCTTGGTGGCCTTCCTGCCGACCCTCTTGGCGGATTTGTTGTGCGAGTGACATGGCGTTTTTGCGGACGACGGGTTCCCGAAGCGACTCAATCCTACGATAGAACCCTGTTTTGTCAACGTCCCGGGCGAACATGTAACGCAGCACAAGCTCGAACAACGCACCCGAAACCTGCTTGATGATCTCCTCGTCCCAGACCGCATGGCCGAGCAAATCTCCGCTCACATCGGCTTTGAGCACCCGGAGAACCAGGATGCCTGCCGGGGTGCCCGCGATTTTTTCGAACGGGATTTCCGCGAGCTGGACGAGGCGGAACAGGAAATCGGGCACCTGGCCGACGAGGGCGGATTCCAGCCCTTCGGGGATTTCAAGAAGGTCGGCGAAGCGCGAGGACATTTCCCAGCGTCCGGCATTTTGCGCCACCACTACGGGAAGGATCACCGGCAGACGGGTGGTCTCGGGGTGGTCGTGAAGATGTTTTTCCCAAATGCGCAGCATGTAACGCAGCAGGCGCAGGCCGATCCAGGGGTCTTTGGCGCGCTGGTGTTCAAAGAGCAGGTAAACCAAGCACTGTGCTCCACCGAACGGCGCGGAAAAGAGCAGATCGCTCTCGGATTCCCGAAAGTGCGAATCCACGAAGTTCGCCGGTTCGAGGTGCAGGTCGTCCCATCCAATCTTCGATGACAAGGCCTCGGAAAACTGAAGCCGCAAAAACGCGCCCGCAGTCGCCGGATCGGAAAAACCCGCTTTGAAAAGTTTGTCATGCGGCTGGTGCGGCGAATCCTCTGGCATGGGATTCAGTATGCCAGCAGGAGGCTGGGAGGGAAGAGGGTTTTCATTGGGGGTCTTCGCAGATTTTCGCAGACGAAAAACGGGCGGCGAAAGGCGCTTGGCTGCCCTTCTGAACATCGAACATCGAACCGTATTTTCGTCTCCAGCCTCCGAACCTCCGCATCACGTTCCCGCGCCCAATGACTCCATTTCAATTTTCGATGTTCAATGTTGAATGTTCGATGTTCCTCCCGCATCTCCAACGATGCGATTTTTAGGGTGTTACAGGCCACTAGCTGCTGTTGGAGTTCCTCCAACTCCCCGGCGCGCTCGCGGTCGTTGAGCCGGAGTTCTGCGACTTGGGCGAAGTCGAGGCATTTTTTCAGAATCCCAGTAGAGGGTGATACTGGATGGTTTTCCGTTCATAAGTTTGGAGGAAGAAACGGGGGGACTGGGCTTCCACCGCGGGTGCCTGCGATACGGTTCACCGCCTCCACGGCCTCGGATGCGGACAGCGGGTTGGTCAGCACGGCCGGATTCCGAAGCAGCACGTAGAACTCGCTCAGGATAAATTCACTGATGGCGACATGCTCACTTTTGGCCATCTTCTTGAGATATGCGGCTGCCGCGTCGTGCTGCGGACAGGCTTCGTTAATGGCGTGAAGCAGCAAATTCGCGTCGATGGATAGCATGGCTCAGGAGACCGTCTTTTCCATATCCTCTTGCGCCAGCTCGTGCATCTCGCGGGCGGAGAGTTTTTTCCATCCGAGGTTGCGCGGAGTGGGCGGATGCCACTCATCGGCGGGGATGGGGCTTTGTTGGTAAACATCCAGTAATTGCTCAACCCCGCGTCGGAAAGTCTCAGCCATCGACCATTCCCGCTGACCGGCAAAATGTTTCACCCGGCGATACAAATCATCAGGGAGTTGAATCTGCGTCTTCGTCATGGAACACCGCTACATCTCCATCAATTTGATGTCGATTATAAGATGACCAACGATCCGCCGGTGGAGTGTGCCTTTGGCTCATTCCCGTCGCCGGATTGTTCTGTGAAAGTAAACCAAAGGAGTTCAAATGCACGCTACCTTAAAACGGGTCGGCACGGTTTTCCTCACCGACATTCAAAACCTCGAACGCGTCCGCGTCTCAGTCTGGCTGGGAGTTCTCTCGCTTCATATCGAGGAGTCAGGAGGGGAGATCGTGAGGATCAACTTCGGGCGTCTCGCTGAGATCCGGGAGCGCGCGGAGCGCAACATGAGCCGGGCCAGACGCGTCCTCCCAAACCTGCGGCCTCTGACGCGAACGGAAGAGAGCCGTTGCCGGCGGGCGCGAGCAATCCGGAGCTGCGATTCTTTGAGTCACACAAGATCACACAGGCGGCTTTCGGCGGAATCTGGCAGGCCTTGAAGCCATTCAGGCGCCTGCTCGAAGCCCAAGGGTGAAACGCTAACCAGGGCGGCAAATCAGCCTAGCCGTCTCGGGACGCCTCAGTTTCTGGAAGAAAATGAGCGGCCCAACCTTTGGCGGTGCATCAACACAATGTCCATCGGAACCTGAAAAACAACGAAAGATAACCGCGTCCGCCGCGTCTCTTCAATCTAGGCCTCTCGAACCTTCAAACGCATCGCTTTCCCAACGCAAACAGCCCATCCACCACAGAAAACCACGACGAAACAGAGACGGGACATCAGAAATAATCTACAA
>JBBRHN010000293.1:0-3626 GCA_038222685.1 Chthoniobacterales bacterium
CTTAATGATGATGGCTCCTCCGTCGGTGAGTTGCCGTTCGAATTCGTTGATTTCGCGGGAAGCGCGTTTCCATTCCTCTTCCGTGCAAAAATTCTCGACACGTTCGACGAGCAGTCGTCCATACCATGAACGGTCAAAAACTGCGATTTCTCCCGCGGCTGGCAGCTTGTTCCAGAAACGCCAGAGGTAGTGATGGCGATGCTCCTCCGGCGTGGGCTTGACGACGGAGTAAACTCGAACCAGTCGCGGATCGAGTCGCTCAACCACGCGCTTGATCGATCCTCCTTTGCCTGCCGCGTCGGGCCCCTCCATCACAAGAATGACAGAGTTTTTCTTCTCGCGCAGCCGCAGTTGCATGTTCAGCAACTGGAGTTGGTATTGCTTGAGTTGCTTCTTATAGTCCTCTTGGTCGAGGGCCTTGGATTGATCGAGTTCTTCGAGTCGAATGGGCTCTTTCGGCATGGCGGGAAAAGTGGTGTCCGTCGCTGGTATCCTGAATTTTGCGGTAGGGAAAGCGTGGAGAGAGAGTTTTTTTCAGAGCTGATGGACGGCGCGCCGTTTCGAGAGTGATGCGGCAAGATTGATTGCGGCAATCATGCTCTCCGGGCGCGCGAGGGATTTGCCTGCGATCTCAAACGCGGTTCCGTGATCGGGGCTTGTTCGCACAAACGGCAGCCCGAGCGTGACGTTCACGCCTTCATCGAAAGCGTGGAGCTTCAGCGGAATCAGGCCTTGATCGTGATACATGCACAGCACGCCATCGAATTCACCACGGACGGCGCGGTGGAAGACGGTGTCTGGGGAAACAGGGCCAACAAAAGCGGCCTGCGCGGTTTGCGAGAGTTCATTGATGGCTGGGGTAATCGTCTCGATCTCTTCGCGTCCCAAGTCGCCGCCTTCCCCGGCGTGCGGGTTTAGTCCAGCCACGGCGATGCGCGGAGAATCGACGCCGCGCGTGTAGAGAAAGTCTGAGAGGAGGTGCCCAACGCGGACGATCTCCTTGGCGGTAAGCAAGTCTGCGACTTCACGGAGCGGGACGTGGGCCGTCACCAGCGCCACTGTCAGCTGCCCGCCCGTGAGGCACATCGCGAAATTCTTGACTCCCGCCCGCTGTGCGAAAAAGTCGGTCTGTCCCGGAAAATTCCACCCTACGTCGTGGAGGCGTTTTTTCGAGATTGGCCCGGTGACAACGCCCGATATGACGCCGCTCGCCAGCCGTCGTGCGGCCTCCTCCAGACCTTCGACTGCCGCCCGGGCGGATTCTTCAGTGGGATGTCCGGCAACGAAGCCCTCGGTTTCTCCGATGACTTGGAGTTCAACTCCCGAGTCGAGTAGCCTGCTGGCGAGTGCTGCGCGGATGATTTCCGGGCCAATGCCGGCCGGATCTCCGAGGGTGATACCAATTTTAGTCATGCGGTTCGTCGTAATCTGGCACGTGGGCGAATTCTGGTGAACGGAAATCTTTGCAGGACGCGGGCATTCAGGCATGTTCCACGGGAATTCATACTATACCATGCCTATTACCGCCAAAGGACTCGAAGGAATCATCGCAAACTCCACACGACTGAGCGACGTGCTCGGGCAGGAGGGGATCTTGATTTACTCCGGCTACGACATCAACGAAATCGCGGGCAACGCAACTTACGAAGAGGTCGTTTATCTCTTGTGGCACGGGGAGTTTCCCAACCGCGAGCAACTCAACGAACTCACCGGACGTCTGCGTGCGGAACGCGAGTTGCCCGAGGGAGTGCTGGATTTTCTGCGTTCGGCTCCGAAAAATGCCAATCCGATGGACGTGCTCCGAACGGGCGTTTCTATGTTGGGGCTTTACGACAACGCGTTGAACGAAGAGCACGCCCGCGACGACGCGGATCGCCGGCGCGCGATTTCCATCACGGCAAAAATTGGGGTCATGGCTGCGTATTTTCATCGTGTTCGTAGAGGACTCGATCTGCCGCCCGTGCGAAAAGATCTCGGCGAGGCCGCGCATTTTCTTTATCTCCTCAACGGCGAGGAGCCGAGCCAGGAAGCCGCCCGCACGCTGGATGTCGCTTTTGTCCTTCACGCGGATCACGGCATGAACGCGTCAACGTTCTCGGCACGCGTGACGATTGCGACACTCAGCGACATCTACTCGGCGATTACGTCGGCCATCGGCACGCTCAAGGGGCCGCTCCATGGTGGTGCAAATGAGGGGGTGATCCACATGCTCCAGGAGATTGGCTCGGAGGACAACGTCGATGCCTGGGTCGAAGAGCAACTCGCCCAAAAGAAAAAGATCATGGGCATCGGCCACCGCGTTTACAAAGTTCTCGACCCGAGGGCTCCTCATCTCCGCAACATGGCCGTTCAACTCTGCGAGCAACTTGGCGAACCAAAATGGATTCGCATGAGCGAGCGCATTGCCGCCATTATGAAAGAGCGGAAAGGCCTCAACGCCAACGTCGATTTCTATTCGGCCACCGTCTATTATTCGCTGGGAATCCCGACCGACATGTTCACGCCGATCTTCGCCATTGCACGCACGAGCGGATGGACGGCACACGTCCTTGAGCAACTCTCCGACAATCGCCTCTACCGCCCTCTCAGCGAATACGTCGGGCCTGCCGTTGGCAAAAAGTTCATTCCCATCGACGAGCGATAATCGCTGCCATGCCGTCCCAGCTTGTCGCCAAGGAGTTGGCCCGCTCGTTCCAGATCGGCCGCCAGAAAGTCAGTGTCCTTCGCGGCGTGGACTTGAACGTCGAACTCGGCGAGTCGGTGTTTCTTTGCGGTGCGAGCGGGGCCGGGAAGACGACCCTTCTCTACACGCTGGCGGGTTTGGAAACCCCGGAGGCGGGCACGGTCGAGTTTGAGGGCCAATCGCTCTACTCGCTGGGCTCGGATCGGCTCGCGCGTCTCCGCAATCGCCGCATGGGCTTCGTTTTTCAGTCCTATTTTCTCCTGCCGGAACTGACCGCCGTCGAAAACGTGCTCATCCCGGCGATGATGGGCGGACGCGATGCGAGCGCGCGTGCGGGTGAACTGCTTGATCGCGTCGGCCTCACCGATCGCCGCGATCACCTGCCGTCGGAGCTCAGCGGGGGCGAACAACAGCGCGTGGCCATCGCTCGCGCACTCATTAACGATCCCTCGATCCTCTTCGCCGACGAACCCACCGGCAACCTCGACTCCCAAACGAGTGAATCCATTATGGGTATTCTCATGGACGTTTCGAAAGCTGATCGCCGCACGCTCGTCGTTGTCACGCATGACGAAAACCTCGCCCGGCGCGGCGACCGGCTCTTCCGCATCACCGATGGGCTCATCGCCCACTCTGCCTGAGCCCATGCCCCTCGACTACCCTCCCGCCTTTCTTGCGCTCAGCCGCGAACTCCGCCGACTCCCCGGCATTGGCCCCCGCAGTGCCGAGCGCGTTGCCCTTTGGCTCCTCGGTCACAAAGACGCCCACCCCGCCTCACTTGCAGCGGCTGTCACCGGCGCGGCGGAAACCATTCGCCCGTGCACCAAATGCGGCTTCTTCGCCGTCGATGAACTTTGCGAAATTTGCAAAGACACAGGGCGTCACGGCAAACAAATCTGCGTCGTCGAAAACGCCACCGACATTCTTCCTCTCGAACGTACGG
>JBBRHN010000294.1:0-3615 GCA_038222685.1 Chthoniobacterales bacterium
TTCCAAGTCGAGGACGCGCTTCCGATCCCGGCACGCGCCGTCTTTCTCTCCGCGCAGCCGCATCCCGAACTCCGCCCATGGCCCAACCTCGTCGGTTGGCAACCCATCAAGCCGCTGGCCGACGCATGGGAACACGCAGGGTTCAAACGCGTTGATGTTCTCGCCGACGAAAAATGGCCACTCGTGATGGTTCTCCCGGGCAAATCCAAAGCCGAAACGCTCTCGTGGTTTGCTCTCGCCAAAAATCTCCTCGAACCCGGCGGACGCCTCCTCGTCGCGATGCCGAACACCGCCGGTGCCGCGAGATTTGAAAAACAACTCGCCCTCGCCGCTGGCAATATTGTTTCCATCCAAAAACACAAATGCCGTGCATTTCACGCTGTCTTGGATCAGGCCGACGAGTCGATCTTCAGCGAGTGGCGCGCCCTCGGCGAACTGCACCAGGTTTCCGGCTTCACCGTGCAAGCCGGGATTTTTAGCAGCGATCACATCGACCCCGGCTCTCAACTCCTCGCCGATCACCTTCCATCTGACCTTCACGGCTCAGTCGCCGATCTCGGCGCCGGTTGGGGATTCCTCTCCGATGCCGTGCTTAAAAATAATCCCCAGATTCGCAGCCTCGACCTCTTCGAAACGGACGCCCGTGCGCTCGATTGTGCCCGTCGAAATCTCGCGCCGCACCAGCGGGAAATTCGATTTCACTGGCATGACGTCACCTCCGGCCTTCCCGGCACTTACGACGCCATCGTGATGAATCCGCCGTTCCATACCGGCCAAGCCACCGACGTCAACCTTGGGCGAGCCTTTCTTCAAATCGCCGCCAAATCGCTCAATCCCGGTGGCCGATTGTTCCTCGTCGCCAACCGTCAACTCCCCTACGAAGCCGCCCTCACAGCCACTGGACTGACATCCCGCAAAGTCGCCGAGAACGAAAACTACAAAATCCTCTCCGCCGAAAAACGCGCCTCTCCGCCCGCATGAAACTCGTCAAGCTCCTCGCCAACCTCGGCTATGGATCCCGCAAAGAAGTTCAGCGCCTCATCCGCTCAGGAGTTGTCACCGACGACATTGGCACGATTCTCGGCGACCCCGATTTGCCGCCCCACGACCGCATCCGCCTGCTCGGCGAAAAACTCGATCCTCCCTCCCCTCTCGTGCTGATCTTAAACAAACCCGACGGCTACACCTGCAGCACAGAAGATCCCGGCCAGACCATCTACGATCTCCTGCCCCTCCGCTTCGCCAAACGTAACCCCGGCCTCAACTCCATCGGACGCCTCGACAAGGACACCACCGGACTCCTCCTCCTCACCGACGACGGACAACTTCTCCACAAAATCATCCACCCCAAGTCCGGTTGCTCAAAAGTTTATCACGCCACACTGGATCGCCCTCTCGACGGGAGCGAAAAGGATATTTTCGCATCCGGCACCCTTCTCCTCAAAAGCGAAACCAAACCCCTCCTGCCCGCCAAACTCGAAGTCCTCGGAGAAAAAGAAGCCCTCATTACCCTGCACGAGGGCCGCTATCACCAAGTCCGCCGCATGTTCGCCGCCGCCGACAACCACGTCCTCACCCTCCAACGCATCTCCATCGGCGGCCTCCGCCTTCCTCACGATCTCCCGGGAGGCCAATGGCGTTCCATCACCTCCGACGAACTCGCCTCGATTTTCCTCCCGCCTTCGGCGCGCGAATGAAAGTGCGGCAGCGAAGTTCCATCCCCTCCTGTTAATCCCGCAGCTCTTGGAAATCCTGTCAAAAATCTCCACATCTTGGGACCGGGTTGAATCGCCTTGCGCCCCGGCCCATCCAACCTTAACTTCACGTCATGTCCCCTAGACTACGCGGAATCGGGCAGCGCATCGCTGACCGTCTGGCTCGCTCTCGCGACCTGACGATTTCGGTGCTCCTGCATACCATCATTGTCATCGTCGTCGGCTCGCTCGCGATTACCAGAATCACCGAACCTCCACCCGCGGATGTAACAGCCGATCCTGATACTTGGCTTCAAGACGCCCAAAAGCAGGCAGGCCCACCGGAACAGCAGGATTCCGTGAAGATACCCAAGACCCTTGAGCCTAGCCCTCTCCTACCCAGCCCGACTCACCCAGACATCGCCCGCGAAATCCGCGCGCTCGATCTCAGGCCAACCGCGCCATCCGTTGCCCCTCAGCCTTACGTCCGCAACACGGAGGCCCCCTCCTCGGACATTGCGTCCCCGGCCCCGGCGCGGATGCCGCGCGAGATCGCAAAAACCATTGCCGAGACCGCCGACTCATGGCGTCCCAAACGCGCCGACGGCGGCTCGCGCGCACCCGAGTTTGAATTCACCGCTTATGTCGGCAAGTATTCCGGCGGCGACTGGAACTCCACCAATCGCGGCACCGGCGACCAAATCGACTCCGGGAGTCTCCCGAATCTCCTCTACTTTATGAGTGAGGAATCCAAAGGCAAAGTCCGAACCAACTACAAAAACGTCCGTGCCCTGCGCCTCGACAACGACGAGCTTCTCGCCACCAAACCGCCATTCATCTTTCTCACTGGCACGCGCGACTTCCGCCTCGCCGAGACTGAAGTTGCCAACCTGCGCCGTTACATTCAGCTCGGCGGTGCCATCTGGGGCGACAGCTCCGTTCCCGGAAAAAATTCCCGTTTCGACATCGCCTTCCGCCGCGAAATGAAACGCGTCATGCCCGACATTGACAAACAGTGGGAACCCATCGGCTCCGAACACCCGATCTTCGCCCGTCCGTTTTTTCCAGAAATCCGCACCGTTCCCGCCGGCCTCAACTCCTACCGCGAACCCATCGAAGTCCTCCGCTTCTTCGGCGAAATCGCCATCGTTTACACCTCCAACGACTACGGCGACATGTGGCAAATCGGCCTCGACCGCGAAGGCAACATCGACCTCCGCCGCAACGAGCGAGGAGCCTTCGTCGCCGTCAACGAAAACGTCTGGAATAACCGTGAGACTTACCTCCGCAACCTCTCCCCCGAATCTCTCACGTCCTCCTACAAATTCGGCACCAACCTCGTCATCCACCTCCTCACCAGATGGGATAACGTGGACCGCTCATCCAACGGGCTTTGAACCGAAAACGATAGGCTTTCCCGTCTCGCTCGGCAGCGTGGGGACAAAGAAACGTCGCGAACTGCGACTGGTCATGATAGTTCGTTTTGTGTGACGGACAAACGATTCTACGATTGGCAAACTGCTGGAGGCACAGACGACGTCATGCGTTTTGTCGCCTGTCTGGAACGTGCTGATATTCCGTGGTGCGCGATTGGCGGGGTGGCCGTCAATCACTGGGCGGACGAGCCCGTGGTGACACGCGACGTCGATTTCGTTGTTACAGTCGAAGCCATTGACAAAACAGTTCAGTTGCTCGAAGCAGATGGTTTTCTGCCCACTCGATTTGAGTGGTCCATTAATTTCCAAGGAACCTCACGCGTCAGCCTGCAGCTCAGCACGGAAGAGTTGTATCATTCATTCCCTTCCCGGTCTGTCCCTGCCGACGTTCATGGAATCCTTTTGCGCGTGGCGTCGCTTGAGGACACTTTGACGGGCAAGATTGCGGCGTGGCGCGATTCGAGTCGTCGTCAAAGCAAACGATT
>JBBRHN010000295.1:0-3607 GCA_038222685.1 Chthoniobacterales bacterium
AACGATGCTCTCGATATCCAGATACGCACCGACCGGGCCCTTGCCCTCGCCGACGATGTAGGCTTCGTCGGCTTTGAAGCGGTGAATCGAGAGGCGATCCTCCTGCGCGTAAATAGCCACAGTGCGCATCCCGAGCTCGGTAGCCGCGCGAAACACTCGGATCGCAATTTCGCTGCGGTTGGCAACGAGGATTTTTTTTCCTTCAACAGAAATAAGAGCGGGAGACGGCGCGGAGCCGCGTTTGGGAGAACGCATAGTGTGGGTGTATTTATAGGAGGCCACTGCGTCTATTGGCAATGCCGCGTCGTTGCGGCCGAAGCGATTTATTGTGGGCGCAGAGCTTCGCGCAGTGGACGGAGGCGGGCGTTTTGCGCGTCTTTATCAAGCCCGTCGGCAATGACCTGGGAACGGAGCGAAATGTTGTCCGGATCGGATTTCGCCAAATCTCCGGACCATGCCTCGCAGTCAAGGGCATATTGGCGACGCGCGGCGACGCTCGTGTCGAAGCCCGTTTCCGCGGCAATGAGCTGGCACGCGGCGAGGTCGCGCTTGTGCTCAGATCGGAATTTTCCGCTCCATCTCTGGGTGCCGAAACTCCCAAAACCGTTAGACTTTCGCGGCGTTGGGAGGACAAGTCAGAACGAGGGCGGCCGATGTGGCGGCTGGCGTGCGACCATTTTGAGTGCGCGTCCTTAAGAATTCTTCGCATAGAGCCATCGAATTGCAACCCGTTTTCAGCCGAATCACACGACGCGAGTTCTTGCGGTGGAGTCGGGGTAAGCCTTTCTGTTTGTTTTACGTGATTCAAAAGCGTTAATGGGAAAGACGGCCAGGGTGAGAGGAAGGTGATCGGGATGTCCCCGGACAGGTTTGCACGTGAGGCTGGTCGGTGATACTTCTCTTGGATGGTTTGCGTCTCAAGAACGGTAGCGTCGCTCTGGCTGGCTCTAGGATTTTTCGTCGTTGGAGCCATTGACCGCGCTGAGGCGCAGGAGTATCAGGGGCAGCGGCTGGTCAAAGCCACGCTGATTGCGGCTTCGACGGCGGTCGCGCTAGGGCAGCCTTTCGAAGTCGGTTTACTTTTGGAAATGGCGCCTGAGTGGCACACGTATTGGGAATACGGTGGCGACGCGGGGTTGCCGACGAAGATCACATGGACGCTCCCCGAGGGCTTCGTGGCCGGGCCGATCCAGTGGCCGGCTCCCGAGGCGAAGCTCGAGCCGGGCGACATTCAGACCTATGCCTACAGCGACCGCGTGCTCTTGGTCACAACAATCGTGCCGCCAGCGTCGTTGGCGGATGCCACGGTAACGATCAAAGCGCGCGCGACGTGGCTTGTGTGCCTCGATATTTGCATTCCGGGAGCTGCCGATCTCGAACTCACTTTGCCGGTGGCCAGCGCGAGTGAGGCGGCAAACGGGGAGTTGTTTAAAGAGTTTCTCGCCCAAGTCCCGTCCGCCGATTCGCCGCCGTATGCGGTTTCGTGGAGCCGTGCGGGCAATGAGGTTTCTCTCACGGTGGACGGCTTGCCCGCGGATGCGCTGATCGCGCTTTTCCCGCTGCCGTCGTTGAACCAAGAGGTCGGACATCCCAAAATTGTCGGTAATAATCGCGCGAGCGTGGCGGTCGAGGGGGCGTTTCGGGGCGTGCTCGTGGTTGAAGAAAACGGCGTTCGCCGCGCTTGGAACGTCGCAGAGACGGCCAGCGCGATTGCGGCGCCCGTGGCTCCGGGAGTGAGCCTTTGGCTGGCGCTATTCTACGGATTTCTCGGTGGGCTGATTCTCAATCTCATGCCCTGCGTTTTGCCGGTAATCTCGTTGAAAATTTTCGGATTCATGAAACAGGCGGGCGAGGCACCGGGGAAGATTCTCGCGCACGGCGTTGCGTTTATGGCCGGGATTTTTGCGTGGTTCCTCGGGTTGGCGATCCTGATCATTGCTCTGCGAGCGGGCGGCACGGAAGTCACGTGGGCGTTCCAGTTTCAGAATCCGTGGTTCAACGTCGTGATTGGCTCGGTGGTTTTTGCATTTGCGCTGAATCTGTTCGGCGTGTTCGAGATTGTGCTGCCCGGGCGCGCCTCGACGGCGATGGAGTCGGCGGGTTCAACAGGCGGGTTGGGCGGCTCGTTTTTTCAAGGAATTTTCGCGACGTTGCTGGCGACGCCTTGCACAGCTCCATTCCTCGGCACGGCGCTCGGGTTTGCGTTTAGTCAATCCAACGCGGTGATTCTCGCGATGTTCGCGTCGGTCGCGGCCGGGATGGCGCTGCCGTATCTTTTGCTTTCGGCACGGCCCGGCTGGATGAAATTCCTGCCGAAACCAGGCGCTTGGATGGAGAAGCTGAAACAATTCATGGGCTTCCCGCTGGCAGCGACGGTGTTGTGGATTTTGAGTATTCTTGGCGGTCAAAAGGGAATCGAAGGCATTCTGTGGTTTGGCGCGTTTCTGCTTTGCCTGGCCTTCGCGGGATGGCTCTATGGCGCGTTTTGCGGTCTGCTCTCAAGCGTGCGTTCACGCGGAATTGCGATGGCGCTCATGGCGGTTTCGATCTTCGGCGGAGGCTGGTATTTTTTGGGTCAAAAGTTCACGCAAGCCGGGGTTGTTCAAGCAGACGAAATCGCATGGGTGCCGTTCTCCGAGAGCAAACTGCAATCGCTCCGCGATTCCGGCAAAACCGTCTTCGTCGATTTCACCGCTGACTGGTGTATCACGTGCAAATTCAACGAACGCGTGGCGATCAACACTCCCGCCGTGCGAGAGGCGCTCGCCACCACCGGGATCGTCCCAATGAAGGCGGATTGGACAAACGCCAACCCGGAGATCACCGCCGCCCTCAAACGCTTCGGGCGCGTCGGGGTTCCGTTCTACGTCATTTATCCCGCGACCGGCCAAGGTGAGCCCATTACGCTCCCGGAGCTCCTCACCGAGTCCATCGTTTTGGAGGCGCTGAAAAAAATTCCCTGAATTTGTTGCGAAGTGATCCGGCGCACGTATGTTGCCGCCGCCATGAAAATCGCACTCGCACTCATCGTCGCCCTCGCCACTGTCGCCCACGCGCAAGTCGAGGTCGGGAAACCCGCACCAAACTTCACCCTCAAGGACTGCGCCGGCAAGGAACACTCGCTGACCGACTTTAAGGGCAAAACCGTCGTCCTCGAATGGGTCAACCACGGCTGTCCCTTCGTCGTCAAACACTACTCCGGCGGCAACATGCAGAAGCTCCAGAAAGACGCCACAGCCAAAGGCGTCGTCTGGCTCTCCGTCTGCTCCTCCGCTCCCGGCAAACAGGGAAACATGTCCGCAGCGGACGCTGACAAGAAGTGTACCGAAGTCGGCTCCAATGCGACCGCCTACCTTCTCGATGAAGACGGCAAGGTCGGACAACTTTATGCCGCCAAACGCACGCCTGAAATGTATGTGATCAATCCCGAAGGCGTTCTCGTTTACCACGGCGCTATCGACGATAAAAAATCCGCTGACGCCGCCGACATCGCGGGTGCAAAAAACTACGTCGCCGCTGCCGTCGAAGAGGTTCTCGCGGGCAAGCCCGTCACAACGGCCAAAACCGAAGCCTACGGCTGCTCGGTCAAATACAACTAATCCGCCGG
>JBBRHN010000296.1:0-3590 GCA_038222685.1 Chthoniobacterales bacterium
GGCTAAGCGCATCCAGTTCAAACTTCTCGAGCTCATCGCCACGATGTTTGCCGCCGGTAATTTCCCGGAGGGATTTCGCGAAGGCGTGAATCTACGGGGATTCAATACCGGACGCGGGCCGCAGACGATGAGCCCGCACGAACTCGAACATTTTAACACGATCCGCGCGAAGCTGGCCTGCCTGCTTGCGGAGTGCGGATTTCAAGAAGCCGCCGCTTCCTGCGAGGCCACGCCGCAGAAGGTGGACGCAATGCTGGAGCGGATTCGCAGGAGGTTGCCGTAGATGAAAAAAACGGCAGCGCCCGCGCAGCTGACTTCAATTCACAAGGCGTTTCACGTTCTGGAGTTTCTTGCCAAGTCGCACGAACCGGTCGCATTGAGCGAGGTCGCGGGGGCATGTGCGCTGCCCAAGCCAAGCGCCGTGCGAATGTTAAAGATTTTGCAATCTCTCGGCTATGCGGATCGGGCTCGCGGATCGCGCGAGTATTGCGTCGGCCCGCGTGTTGTCGAATTGGCTGGGGCCGATCCCAACGCCACTCTCAAAAAACGTGCCCGTCCATTGCTTGAGCACCTGTATGAGCAACTCAACGAGACCATCAATCTGGGAGTGCTCTCGGGTCAGCGAATCGTTTACATCGACTTCATCGAAACCACTCGTCCGCTCCGCATGATCGTGGCTCCAGGCTCCGATGACCCGTGGTTCCGAACGGCACTCGGCCGCGCGATCTCATCGAGTCTCCCCCCCGACGAGTTGAAACGCCTTATGGACTCCGCCTCGCCGCTGACGGCAGAGTCGGGCGGGCGGGCGTTTTCGTCATCCCGACTGCTCGCATATTTGAAAAAATTCCGCCGCGAAGGAGTCGCGGAAGAGCTTGAGGAATCCGTTGAAGGTGTCGGTTGTCTTGCTGTCTCGCTCGAGACACTCGGGTTTCCAATGGCGGCCATTAGCGTCTCGCTCCCATTGCAACGCCTGCCAGCGCCGCGAAAACAACTCATCGTAAGTCTCCTGAAAAAACTGACCAAAACCTCGAAATCTCTATGAATACAATCACCGACACTCTTCACCGGATGCAACCGCTCTACTCAGCGGTTGTGTGCGACGTTTTGGACTCTCTCGGCTATAAGTCCCAAGCTTTGCCCTCCGAGTTGCGCCCGCTCACTCCGTCCCACCGCCTGATCGGGCGGGCGTTCACGGCGCGTGCAGCCGTGGTGCACGAGATTCCCGCAGAGCCATACAAACTCGAAATAGAAGCCATCGAACGGATGAGTGCCGGGGATATTCTTGTCGCGGAATGCGGGAGCGATCGCACGTGTGGATTCTGGGGTGAACTCCTGACCACAGCCTGCCTCTACAAAGGGATTCGGGGTGTGGTCATGGATGCCTGCACGCGCGACGTTTGGAAAATCAAGGAACTGGATTTTCCAGTCTTCGGCATCGGCTACCATCCCGCCGACAGCAAAGGGCGCGTTGACATTGTCGAACTCGAGTGCCCGGTCACGTTCGGCGGAGTAGAAGTTCGAACCGGTGATTATCTTCTTGCCGATGAAGACGGCATCGCAGCGATTCCTGCCGTCGTTCTAGAAGAAACCGTCCGTCTCGCACTCGAAAAAATCTCAGGTGAAAACATCGTTCGCCAGGAGTTGTCCGAAGGCGTCTCGATGGGCGAGGTTTTCCGGAAATACGGAATCCTCTAGTCGCTTGCCGGTTAAAACTGGCGTTCGTTTTTTGCCAGTGAAGCAAATCCTGTCTGTATTTGCAGTTGACTGTAAACCCACCGGCCCGCGCCTTCGCAGGTTCGCCTGCCAGCGCAACAGCGCGTGGATTCTCCCTGCCCGCTCCGCAGGCTTGATACCGCTCGCGATTCAAATACACTGTTCTCATGTTTCGGAAATACCTCGCTGTCGTCCTGATTGCGGCACTTCTTGCCTCGGGGTGTGCGCAAAAGGACAAGCCGCCCGTCACCCCGCCAACTCAGACGGCGGCTCAGGCTATTCCGCCCAAACCTCCGTTGTATGTCCAGTGGCTGGCCAAGCTCGCCAGCGTGTTCCCGAAAAAAAAGAATCCTCCCGCCGCAAACCCGCCCCAGTGGGCTGGCACGATTCGCATGGTCAATGCCGCTGAGAAGTTTGTATTGATAGAGTCCAATACGCTCTCGGCTATCGTTCCGGGTGAAACCTATACCGTCATCGGCGGCAGAGCCGAGACCGCTTCGCTTCGGATGACCGCCCTGCGCGAACCGCCGTTCCTCATCGCCGACATCGTCAGCGGAAGTCCTTCGGAAGGGGACAAAATTTATATTCCGCGCGTCGATGCCGCCCCCATGCCGACGCCAGCGCCAAAACCAATTAAAAAAAACCGCGCAACTCCCACCGCGAAACCGAAACCCGACGCCAACCCCACGCCTGCTCCCGCTCCAGATCCGCAACCCGCCGCCTCGCAGAAACCGCCAGCGAAACCGCAAAATCCCGCCGCTTCTCCGACCCCACGGCAAACGTTTCGTTGACTTCCCACCGCCAGATAGTTAACGACATTAAGTAATGAGCACGCAGACACTCGGAATTCCGATTGAAGGAATCGACCGTTTGGCAGATATCATCATGTCGATGCAGCGATGCTTCATGATGCACTTGTCTGAGGAACTCTCTCACGGGCAGGTATCGTTTCCGCAGTTTTTTCTCCTCGGCCACGTCGTCAACGGCCAGTCGCTCTCGATGACCGAGATCGCCGAACTCATGAGCCACACCACGGCTGCGGCAACGGGTCTTGTGGATCGCTTGGAAAATCTCGGATACGTTAGACGCAGCCACGATGAGGGCGACCGGCGTAAGGTTCTCGTGCAAACGACTCCTAAGGGCGACCAACTCGTGAGCCGCATCCGCGCCGACATCGTGCAGAAGCTCACGGATGTGATGGAGGTTCTCACCCCGTCTGAGCAACTGGCATGGCTTCAAATCTACGAAAAAATCTACCATCACATCACATGCTCCGACCACTCTTGAAAACGCCAGCAACGTTGATCACCGCACTTTTCGTCGGTCTGCCTCTCTTCGCGCAATTACCGACTCCCGCGCCGCTCGCCACGCCCGGTCCGCTGCCGATTTTCACCCCGCTGCCGACGCCGCCTCCCCTGACATTGCCGGACGCCAGTCCCACGCCAACCCCAACTCCGTCCCCAACTCCGTCCCCGACACCGACGCCGCTTCCCGATGGCTCCATGCTGCTGCCGATTCCCGCGATGCCGACGCCGTTTCCGCTTCCGGACGCCCAAACGCTCTCCGAGCAACTTATCATCCCGACGCCGCCACAAATCTCTGAACCGCTCGCACAAACGCCAGAGACCAGCGCACTCAAGGACAGCGAAGATTTGGCGATGAAGCAAAGAATGGCTCAGGCGGATTTCGTTAAGGCTCTCGACGCCCTCATCGCAAAGAAAAGAAATCCCGCCGTCGCCGACATGAGCATTGATGAGGCGGTGCGCATCGCGCTGAAGCAAAACCCCACGATCCTCAACGCCGCGCAGCAGATTCGCCTCACCCAAGGCCAGTTCGTCACTGTCCGCGCTCAGATCATCCCACAGGCGAATGTTTCA
>JBBRHN010000297.1:0-3558 GCA_038222685.1 Chthoniobacterales bacterium
CAACGCCAAGATCACCCGCCGCGACGAAGCCATCCGCGCCACCGCCGGTCAAATAGCCGCCCTCAAACCCAAATCCTCCGTCCGCGCCGTCCGTCTCCGCCTCGCCCGCGAACGCCTCGCCGACTCCGACCTCCTCACCATACTCGCCGCCGTCAAATCCCACCCGGGCTCACGCCCCCTCATTCTCGAGTTCATCGGCAAAAACGGCACGACCTTCGAACTCCCCGCCAACGACGAATTCAACGTCGGCGACGAACGCTCCCTCCTCGAATCCCTCGCGGCCTTCGACCCCGACCGCTCATCCTAGCCACCGGGAGGCGATTCATCTCAAAATCCCAACAAGGGCTTCAGCCCTCAGCACGTAGCCAGCCAAATAGGGCATTGAGACATCCGAAAGCTCCTCGGGCGGATCCGTATGACAATAGGGGAGAGCAGACCCCTTTTCCTGAGCGTGAGGGTGTAGGCGGCGAGCTTCGTCAAAGTGCCAGTGCCGCTGATCGCTCCCGCGTAGGTCACAGCGTCGGAGCGGTTGAAGATGAGGGCGCTGTTGTTGACGATATTGCCAACCACAGAACCGGCGGCACCACCGTTGCCAATCTGCAATGAGCCCCCGCTAATGGTGGTGGTGCCTTTTTCGCTTCCGGTGATATTTCCTCCGAACGTGATCGTATTATTAAAAAAAAGCCCGGTGCCACTGGCCCCGCTCATGGCAACATTTCCACTAAGAGATCCACCAGTGTTAATTGAGAGGAACCCTTGGGTAATGCTTGTTCCGTCGGTGTGAGTGAGGGCACTTTGGAGGTTAAGCGTTCCGGGGGCAGCGTAGGTGACATTGCCTGTGCCACTAATGGCATTATCAAAGGTGCCCGTTGCTTTCAGGGCGACCGTGGCGTTATTGACGATGTTGCCTGCGACTGCGTTGAGGTTCGTTAAAGCTAGGGTCCCAAGGCTGACGGTCGTAGCACCGATGTAGATATTGGAACCGTCGAGCGTCAGAGTATCAATGCCCGTTTTCGTCAGGCTGCCGGAGCCGCTATTGCCAACTGCGTTCGCTAGCGTGAAGTTATTACCGTTGGTGTCAAAGGTCGCGCCACCGGAATCAATCGTCACGGTGCGTGCCGAAATATCGGAGGTATTCCCCGTTGCCCACCGAAGCGTGCCGTTGCTTAGTCGGATAGCTCCGGTAGCGCGAGAGATCCAATAGATCATTGAGAAGCGACTTCATTTTCTCCGCCGAACGCTGACAAATAACCAGAGATTCCTTATACTTGGCGGTATCCCTCTCCCTGGCCAATGCAACTTGCGCCTGGGCCAGGATTACTGCGACGGGCGTGCGTAGCTCATGAGATGCATCTGCGGTGAAGCGAACCTGCTGATCGTATGCGGCGTGCAGGCGATCGAAGGTATCATTCAGGATTTCCGCAAGCCGCTCAAGTTCAAGACTGGTGGCCTGCACCGGAATTCGCTCCGCATAATTGCCGGAAGCGATGCGGCTGGCGGTGCTTACAATCTGATCGATCGGTCGAATTGCCCGGCCTGCCACCTACCATCCACCTGCAAGGCCAAACGTCACCACGACGAGTCCCAGTAAAGTGAGTTCCCAGGCAAAAATCGCCAGACCTCTTTCGATCATCGCTCCCTGCATGCCTATCCGGACGACAGCCCCCTGAGGCGTGGTTTGGACGGCAAGCCCTAGCGACACTATGCCATTTGGGCAGTGCTTGCATGTTGCGCAAATGCACGAATGGGAATTTGGTGCCAGTGTGCAAATCGTGACAAACCAACCCGCGCGAGGGCGGCAGCGTTACGAGGAAAAACCACCCTCGCTCCCGCGTCCGCGGGATGCGGAAGATCGACAGGAAGGCGGACTGTCACGGGACCTGCTTGGCGGTGTTCTCCCCCGAAGCGGGCGGGAGGGTCTCACGTCAGACCGCAAATCCTGTGTGGCGTGGTCAGCCCCATCGCTCGTCCACCTCCCCACGGAAAACTGAACACAGAAAACTCTTTCTCCGCCGTTCATTCTTGAGCCCGCCGCGGCGGTCGTTCACAATGCCCGCGAATGAGTAAACGCGTCCTGATCCTTTCAGCCTCGGTGGGCTCGGGACATGTCAAAGCAGCCGATGCCCTTGCGCGGGTGATTCGGCGGCGCCCGGATGTCGAGGAGGTGCTTTCCGACGATTCGCTCGACCATACGAATGTGCTGCACAAGCAATTGTATTCCACGCTTTACGCGAAGCTGTCCGCGTTGCTGCCGGACTTTTTGGGGTGGTGGTATGAGTCGAGCGACGATCCGTGGGTCTCAGATAAAGGCCGCCTCGCTCTCGACCTGCCGCAAGCCTTGCCGCTCATCAACCTCGTCAAAGATTTTCGTCCTGACATCATCCTCTGCACGCACTTCATGCCCGCGGGCGTTCTTTCATGGTTGATCGGCAACGGCAAACTCGATGCCCGTCTCGGGATCGTCGTCACGGATTTTCACTTCCATGCCTTTTGGATTACACGTGCCTTTAACTGGTATTTTGTTGCACAGGAAGAGGATAAAATTCACATGGAGGCGCTCGGCCTGCCGGGCGACCGCATCGAAGTCACGGGCATCCCCGTCGAGCCGGAATTTCTCCAGCCAGTAGACGCTGCAGCTGTCCTCACGCGCCACGGATTGCGTCCTGGTCGGCCGACATTTCTCGTGGCAGGCGGCACGCTGGGGCTGAGCCCCGCGACGGCTGTCGTGCGCCGCTTGCTGCAACTCGACCGCGACTTTCAAGCCATCATCGTTTGCGGAAAAAACGAGGAACTGCGGGCGGACGTGGCCCAGCTCGTGCAAGACCGACCCAACGATTTTCGCGTTCTCGGTTTCACCAACGAGATGCCCGATCTCATGGGAGCCTCGACGATGTTGTTGAGCAAACCGGGCGGAATGACGACCGCCGAGGCACTCGCGCGCGGGCTCCCTATGATGATTCTTGACCCCATCGGCGGCCAGGAAGAGCGCAACTCTGATGTCCTCCTTGAAGCCGGCGCCGCCGTCAAATGTACGGAAGTCACCGTCATTGCCCACAAACTCCGTCGCCTGCTCGACGACCCGCAACGCATTAAAATGATGTCCGACAACGCGCGCGCACTGGGTCGCCCCAACGCCGCAAACGAAATCGCCCGCATCGTGCTCGAATCCCCGGCCCGCAAGCCTGCCGTCATTTCCAAGCTCCGCGAAAAAGCTCTCCGCAAGCGCCTCGCCTCCGAAAGCGGCGGTTAAAGACCGGCAATGACCGCGAGCACCGCCTCTCCCATTCTGTTAAATTTGTTAATTCTGCCAAAAGCCCGAACTTTGATTTTATGACTCCCGAGGCCCTTCCTTTCTTCACCGGCGTCGCCACGTCCGGATACCAGAGCGAGGGCGGCTACAACGGAGCGAACGATCCAAAAAACAACTGGGCCGCCGCCGAGGCACAGGGACGCGTTGCCCGCACCGGCGTCGCCGTGGATTTTTGGAACCGATACCGCGACGACTTCGCCCTCTGTCGCGAAATGGGTCTCAACGCCTTTCGCCTCAGCATCGAATGG
>JBBRHN010000298.1:0-3551 GCA_038222685.1 Chthoniobacterales bacterium
CGGAAGTATCTCTGGACCTACGACCACAAAATGATCGGTCTCCAGTATCTCTGGACCGCGCTTTTCTTTCTTCTCATCGGCGGAGGCCTAGCCTTGTTGGTGAGGTATCAACTGGCGATGCCATGGCACGAGATTCCGCTCATCGGAAGGCTCCTTCCTTCGGTGATCGCGGTAGACGGCGTGATGGTGCCGGGCGGTTACAACATGATGGTGACGATGCACGCGACGGTGATGGTGTTTTTCGTCATCATGCCGCTTCTCATTGGCGCGTTTGGCAATTACCTCATCCCGCTGCAAATCGGAGCCGGGGATATGGCGTTTCCGCTGCTTAATGAGGTGAGTTACTGGCTGTATGTGCTCTCCGGGATCGTTCTACTCAGCGCGTTTTTTGTGCCGGGTGGTGCGCCGGGAACGGGTTGGACGGCTTACGCGCCGCTGAGTGCCGATGGGGCTTACAACGGGACGCAGATTGGGCAAAGCCTGTGGGGTATAGCGATTTTCATCAACGGTCTCTCGTCAATTGCGGGTGCCACGAACTATATCACAACGGTGGTCAACATGCGTGCGCCGGGGATGTCAATGTTCCGGATGCCGCTCACGGTTTGGTCACTTTTCATCACGGCGATTTTGCTGCTGTTGGCTGTGCCGGTTCTCTCCGCAGCGGCGGCGATGCTCTTCGCGGATCTCAATCTCGGCACGAGCTTCTTCAAGCCGGCGGGAGGGGGGCAGCCGCTTCTTTGGCAGCACCTGTTCTGGTTCTTCGGACATCCGGAGGTTTACATCATGATTCTTCCGGCGATGGGTCTCACGTCCGAGATTATCTCGTGTTACTCCCGCAAGCCGATTTTTGGCTACAAGGCGATGGTCTATGCGATGATCGCGATTGGGTTTCTCGGATTCGTCGTATGGGGTCACCACATGTTTGTGAGCGGAATGAACCTCACGCTGAGTGCGACGTTTTCGCTCTCAACGATGGTGATTGCGGTCCCGTCAGCGATCAAGACGTTCAACTGGCTGGGCACGGTGTGGCGCGGATCGATTGAGTTCACAACGTCGATGTGTTTTGCGCTGGCGTTTGTCTCGATGTTCGTCATCGGTGGACTGAGCGGAATTTTCATGGCGTCGACGCCGGTGGATTTGTTCGTTCACCACACGTATTTCATCGTGGCGCACATCCACTACGTGCTCTTCGGCGGGAGTATCTTCGCGATCTTCGCGGCGATTTATTTTTGGTTTCCGAAAATGTTCGGACGCATGTTGAGCGAAGGGTGGGGGATGGTGCACTTCTTCCTCACGCTCGTCTTTTTCAATCTCACGTTCTTCCCGATGCACAATCTCGGCCTGGGCGGAATGATGCGCCGCATTGCTGATCCGATGGTTTACGAGCACTTGCGCCAACTCCAGCCGATCAATCAACTCTGCACCATCGGCGCGATGGGGCTCGGGCTCACCACGTTTGTTTTCTTGTGGAACGTGATTTGGAGTCTGCGCCACGGCAAAATCGCACCGAACAATCCCTGGCACGCGAACTCCCTCGAGTGGACGGTCGCGTCGCCTCCGGGACACGGCAATTTCCCGAAGACGCCCATCGTCTATCACGGCGCGTATGAATACAGCGTGCCCGGACTCGACAAAGACTACCTTCCACAGGACGAACCAGCACCGGAGAGTGCTCGACTGGAGTCGCACTAACTGAACCCTACGATGCCGCGAGAAACGGATCAATTCGGTGCCGGACGCATGGGAGTTCACTGGTGGGCAGTGCTCACATCGCTCGTGACGTTTTTTTTGCTCTGCAGCGGGGGAATTGTGACATCCAAAGGCGTGGGAATGTCGGTGCCCGATTGGCCAAGCACCTATGGATACAACATGTTCCTTTTCCCCTTTGATCGCTGGGTGGGTGGTATTTTTTACGAGCATAGCCATCGCTTGATCGCCTCGCTGGTGGGCTTAATGACGCTCGTCCTCGCGATTTGGCTAATGGTGGTCGAGTGGCGCCGGTGGATGAAAATCCTCGGCGGCGTGGCGTTTTTCGGTGTCTGCATCCAAGGGTTGCTCGGCGGGCTGCGGGTGACTCTTTACAAGGACGAAATTGGGATTTTTCACGCCATGACGGCACAGACGTTTTTCTGTCTCATCGTGCTCATTGCCGTGGCGACTTCACGCAGATTCGTCGCTGGAAAATGGGATGTGTTTGCGCCGGACGCCGTGTTGCGCCGGTGGGTCATCGGCGGGACGCTCCTCGTTTTTCTACAACTCGGTCTCGGCGCGACGATGCGCCACGAACACGCAGGGCTGGCGATCCCGGATTTCCCCAAGGCCTATGGCGCGTGGCTCCCTGACACGTCGTCAACAGCCATTGCGGCGGTCAATGTCCTTCGTGTCGAAGCCGGCGAAGTCGAGACCAACGCGCTGTTCATCTGGATTCAAATGGCACACCGCTTCGTGGCCGTCGGCATTCTTTTCGCCGTAGGCATCGTTACTGCGAGGGCATGGGCTCGGCTGGAAGATCGATCCCTTCGCCTCTGGTCTGCTGCCTGGCTAGCGATGGTCGTTGGACAAGTGGTTCTCGGCGCGTGGACGATTTGGTCGAAAAAAGCGGCGGACGTCGCCACCGCGCACATGGCCCTAGGCGCGTTGACGCTTCTCCTCGGCGTGATCTTAAGTTTTCGTCTCATCCGCAGTGGCGACCTCGCTCGTTTTCGCGCGACGGAACCTTCACGGCAACTTGCTGAAATTGCATGAAGGCCGCCAGTGTCATCACCGAAGCGCGCGGCGATTCCCTCGCGAGCGACATCCTCACGCTGGTTAAGGCCCGCTTGTCGTTTCTCGTCCTCATTACGACGTTCGTGGGATTTCTGCTCGGCTGGCGCGGGCCGATGGATTGGATACTTCTGTCGGCCACGCTCGTAGGCACGGCACTTTGCGCCGCCGGTGCCGCGGCGCTCAACCAGTGGTGGGAACGAGATCTCGATGCAAAAATGAAGCGTACCCGGATGCGTCCGCTCCCCGCCAAACGCATGCACGCGACCGATGCCCTGCTCTGCGGCATCGCGTGCTCGGTGGCCGGACTCATTATCCTCGCGGCCTTTACGAACCACCGGGCGGCCTTTCTCGCGTTCATCACTATTGCGATCTACATTTTTGTTTATACGCCGATGAAGCGAATCAGCTCGCTCAATACGCTAGTCGGCGCCATTCCCGGCGCACTGCCTCCGCTCATCGGCTGGGTCGCGGCTCGCGGCACCTACCAGCTCGAAGGCTGCCTGCTTTTTGCGATTCTCTGGTTTTGGCAAATGCCTCACTTCCTGGCGATTGCCTGGATGTATCGGGAAGACTATGCAAATGCCGGATGCGTGATGCTTCCCGCGCGAGACCCCGACGGCACGCTCACCGCACGTCAAGCGCTCCTCTACGCAATTTGCCTGCTCATGGTCACCCTTCTTCCCGGCCTGATGGGGTTTAACTCTCCGCTCTACTTTTTCGGAGCGCTCATTCTCGGCACGGCCTTCGCGGGTTTCGCGCTCAAATTTCTCATCTGCCGGGATCGC
>JBBRHN010000299.1:0-3538 GCA_038222685.1 Chthoniobacterales bacterium
ACTTCCGTGCCCAGCCGGCGGCCTGCGGCCACGATGTCCTCGCGCGCGGCGGCCCGGCCAAGTTCGGTGAAGGCAAAGGAAAATGCCATCGCCTCGCCGTGCGCCCTCATGCCCTTGGGCGTGGGATAGGGTGCGGTAGGATACGATCCCGGATGCGCCAGCCGGACGGAAACCGAATCGCAGGTTTCCTGGGCCTGGCGATGGGCCTCGGGGCTCTGCGTGAGGAGGAAATATTCGGTCAACCCCAGAATCGCGAACGACTCGGTATAAATGCTGGTCGCGCCCTCAATGATCGTTCCTTTCTCATCGGTGTGAAAGACCCAGTGCCCGTTCGCGTCGCGGCCATGTGCAGCGAGAAACGCAAATAGTCCGTCCGCAATGGCCCGCCATTCTTTACGCGGCTCGATCCGGCGGCAGAGAGCCGAGAATGTCCACAAGGCGCGTGTTTGCGACCATAAGTATTTGTCCCGGCTTGTGATCTTGCCCTCGTCGCTGATGCAGGTGAAAAGGCCGCCGTTTTTCTCGTCCACGGCATGCCGTGTCCAGAAGGGCATGACGTCGGAAAGTAAGTGGTGACGGAGAAACCCGGAGAGCGCAAGAAAGTCGAGCATTACTGATAGGATGAGATAATGATTCATGCGCGGCAAGCGAATTTTGCACTTAAGAAATTATAATCATGAGATAATGTGCTTGAATTAGCGAATCGATCCGTCGAATATAAACAGTCTATGAGTCAATCCGAAAACGAATGTGAGAAACGGCGATATGTGATTTGCGGACTGAGCACGCGATCTGTGGTTCATTTCCTTCTGCCAGTCCTGGGGGTGCCGAGTGAATTCAGCAAGCGGGATTACTCCGGGGTGGGGGAGATCGTGGGGATCATGGAGCTCGATCCCGAACGCGTTTCAGCGATGAATGCGAAGCTCGGGAGGAACATTCCCTGTTACCGGCCAGACGAATTTTCCAAAATGGTCCGGGAGACACGCCCGGATTGCGCGCTGGTGGGCTCGCGGGATTGCGACCACGCGGAGCACATTCTGGAGGCTCTTGCGCACGATCTCGATGTGGTCGTGGAGAAGCCGATGGTGATTTCCTCGGACGAATCTCGCGCGGTTCTGGCTGCAGAGAAGAAAAGCAAGGGACGCGTGCAGGTTGCCTTCAACATGCGATACAATCCGCGCCTGATCGCGGCGAAACGATTCATCGCCTCCGGCGGCCTGGGCACAATCACCAGCGCGTCCGCTGACATCAGTGTAAACACAAAACACGGGGCCAGTTACTTTTATCGCTGGAATCGTGAGCGGAAATTTTCCGGCGGTCTGAGCATCCACAAGGAGACGCATCAGTTTGACATCATTAGCTGGTTGATCGGGGATCGCGCCGAGTCGCTGTTCGCTTTTGGCAAATTGAATTATTATGGCAAGGACGGATTGCTGCGTCCGCGCGATGCGGCGGGGAAACCGCTTTCGCCCGAGGAGGAGAAAAAGAACTGCCCGTATTTTCAGCGACACTTGACTGAAAAATTTTCACCGTCCGAAAATCCTGCGACGAAATGGGATCCGCTCGATTTGCCTTACAACCTGCAATATCCCGAGAGTCGGAAGCGGTATATTTACGATGACGAGATTGACATCGAAGACACGTATTCCGCGGTCGTGCGCTATCGGAGTGGAGCGTCGCTTTCGTTCGGGTGCAATTTTTCCGCGCCGTTTTCCGGTCATCGCTATGCGTTCAACGGATCGAAGGGACGTCTTGAAATCAACGGCGTCGGGACGGCCTACGCGAGGCAGGAGGATCTGGTGGCGTGGCCGACTTATCAGGAAATGGTTTTTTATCCGCTTTTCGGCGGACGCGAAGAAATTAAAGTCGAAATCGCCAGCCGCGGTGCGCACGCGGGCGGGGATGAACTGAATCAAGAGGACGCCTTTAACGGCGGCAAAAACAATCCGCCATACATGAAGGATTTGAAATGCTTCTCTGGCGCGCTGGACGGAGCCTATGCGGTCGTGATGGGTGAGGCCGCATGGCGCTCGGCGGCGGATTTCCGTCCTTACACGATGGAGGAGTTGCTGGGCGAATACTGCGAGGGATAATATCCCGCGCGTTGCCGGAGATGCTCGAAGGGCTGTGCCCTGCCTTCTTTCAAGGCAAATCGCGGTCGCGAAATCTTCAGACCACGACGCCTGCGAGCGGTTGCCAAGTCATGCCGCGTAGAGGAGATTTTATGTGGGAAGGAGATGAGCACCTGGAATCCCCTCATCGAGCGTGGCCAGCAGAAAATCGTGCTTTTTTGCAAGCTGAACCAAGTGCCCGTCCGTGGTGCGGGCCGCACTGCGACACCAGTCAGGCCATTGCAAACCGCTCACATCATCAGCTAAAAAAGAGTGTCGCTCCCCCAAACTCGTCAACATCCCGGTCAGCACCATGGAGGCCTCAGACACCCCGATTTGTCCGGCGCTCCGTTGCACCGAGACGCGAACAAAACCGATTTCGGGAATGGCAGACGTCGCCAGCAACCCTTTGATCGCTGTTTTTTGGGTCGCAATCCAGCGCACTGTCCGTTGGTGGTCGCAGTGATCCTGCCACCCCCATGCCACCAGAATGTTCACATCCAGCAGGAAGTTCATGGGAAATCGCTCAACATCTCCCGCGTGCTTTCGACCGTGAGTGGCGCTAAAGCCGCATCAGGCACAAAAATCATGACGCCCGTCGTGCCACACGTTTCCAGTCGCAGTTTTGCGGGGGCAATCGCAGGGCCGGCAGCCCGGCGGCGGATAAACTCGGAGATCGTCAGCCTCTCCTGCCGCGCGCGTTGGCGGATGGCCCTGGCCTCGTCATCATTGACTCGTCGGGTTTGACATGGTCAATCCGGCAGGCATTCGCGGAAGACGCGGAGCCAGTTGGCGGAGAGAAATTTGATCGTCGCGTCCTCGCTCCAGCCGCGGCGCAGTAGTTCCGCGGTGAGCACGGGAAGATCGCCGACGTGGTCCACGCCGGCGGGCCAGGAGTGGGACGTGATCCCGTTGACGTCGCCGCCGAGTCCGACATGTTCGATCCCCATCACGTTGACGAGGTGGTCAATATGATCGGCCATGTCGCGCACGGTGGCGATGCGTTCGGAAGAGCCGCGCGGCGGTGCGGTGAGGTTGTTGTCACGGAAAAACTTTTCGCGTTCCGCGCTGTTTTTGCGCATGCGGGCGCGGTCGGACGCCGTGGGATATTTTTCGAGGAGGTGCCGGCTGTAGGACCAATTCGCCTTCGAGTCGGTGCCGATGGCCAAGGCGTATTTTTTTTCCCAGACTCTGGCGCAATACAAATGGTCGGCAAAATGGATGCCGGCCACCCCGCCGCTGTCGGCGATCAGTTTGAGCGTCGCGTCGTTGTGGCCGCGGCATTTCGGCACCTTGCTGGAGCTCCCGGTGTGTCCGTCAATCACGGGCTTGCTGGACGCTTTGATGATCTCGGCGGTGGATTCGTCGGAGACGTGGGCCATGTCGAGAATCATGCCCAGCTCATTCATGCGGGCCACGATTTCGCG
>JBBRHN010000300.1:0-3535 GCA_038222685.1 Chthoniobacterales bacterium
CACGCCCTACGGCGTTTCCAAGCTCGTGGGTGAAATGTATGTCCGCGAGTTCGGCGGCATCGCGAATCGCTGCTCGTGCATGTATGGCCCGAATCAGTTCGGCATTGTTGACCAGGGATGGATCTCGCACATCGCCACCAACAAAATCCTCTCCCGCCCGACCGTCATCTACGGCAACGGCAAGCAAGTCCGCGACGTGCTCCACATTAACGACGTTACACGCCTCTTTATCAGCCAGGCACGCGCCCTCCTCGGCCCCGACGCAGCGAGCTTTCGCGGCGAAGTGTTCAATGTCGGCGGCGGTCCTCAGAAGACCCTCTCCCTTCTCGAACTCTGCGCCGCATGGCAAATCCCACCTTCGTTTGGCGAATGGCGTCCGGCGGATCAAAAGGTGTTTTATTGCGACATCTCCAAGGCCCACCGACTCCTCGGCTGGAAGCCCGAAGTCGAAGTGAGCGACGGTCTCGACGATCTTTACTCCTGGACCGAGCGCACGCTGCTCGCGGTTGGCCCGCCATCTGCGGCGTGAAGACAGCCGTTCTCATACCAAACATCACGGGCTTTCCGTCAGAGAGCATGCGCCGTTATGCGCTGGAACTCGGCTCGTCCCTGCGCCAGATCTCCGACTCCGGGTGGAAAATCGACTCCTTGCAGTGCGACCCTGAGCAATCGCTCACAAAATCCCTCGGCGATGCGATGTCAAGCCGCCACGCGCGCTTCCTCAAGTATCCCGCAATGATTCGCGCGCTGCCGAATCCTGACATCGTCCACATCGTCGACCACAGCCACGCCAACCTCGCGCTGGCCGTGCCGCCGCACAAAAGCGTCATTACCTGTCACGACATCATTCCGCTCCTCGCCGCGCGCGGCGTCATCGACATGCCTCACGGCAAACTCGCGCGCTGGACGTTTCCGCTCCGCGTCCGCTGCATGATGCGTTGCGTAAAAATCATCGCCATCTCCGAGAGCACAAAACGCAATCTTGTCGAACACGCCGGCGTGCCAGAGGACAAAATCCGGGTCGTCTATTATGGCTGCAATCCGAACTTCCGGCCCATGCCGGACTCCGGCTCGCGCGAATCCGAGCGCCGCGACCTGCTCGCGCAACATGGCCTACCCGCGAATGCCCGCATCGTCCTGCAAGTGGCCACCGCCACGCGTTACAAAAACACGCCAAAGCTCTTGCACGCCCTCAAACATCTGCGCTCCAGCGGTTCCGACGACACATGGCTTCTCCGCGTGGGCGCGCCGTTTTTCGACGACGAGGCGCAACTCATGGAGCACCTCGGCCTCGCGGATCGCGTCTGCCATGTCGGACGCGTTTTCGACGACGCCGAACTCGCGGCATATTATCGAAGTGCCGACGTATTTGCTTTTCCCTCGCTGTGGGAAGGCTTCGGCTGGCCGGCGCTTGAAGCCATGGCGTGCGGCACTCCCGTCGTCACCTCCAACATCGCCTCCCTGCCCGAGGTCGTCGGCGACGCAGGCGTGACGGTTGACCCTCGCGACGACCGCGAACTTGCAACACAAATCCAGCGCCTCCTCACCAATCCCGACGAACACGCTCGACGCGCCGAAGCGTGTCTCGCGCAGGCCAGCAAGTTCTCATGGGAAAAATGCGCCCGCCAGACCCTTCAAGTTTACGAGGAAATCTGCGCGCGCTAACTCACCCGGGAACATGATCGTTTTTCTCGACCAAAGCGGACAACCCGGCGGCGCTGAGATTTGCCTCGCGGATATCGCCGCCGAATATCGTCCCGACTGCCGGGTGATTCTTTTTTCCGACGGGCTCTTTGTAAATATGCTGGTAGAAAAAAACGTGCCGACGACCGTTCTGCCTCTGCCCAAAAGCCTCGGAAGTGCAACGAAGACCGCGTCCGCCATAGCCCTCGCTGCAAAGATTCCGTCGCTCTTCTTTTACACGCTCAAACTGCGGGCACAAATTGCGCAAGCCGACGTGCTCTACTTCAACACCGCGAAGGCACTCATGCTCGGCATCAACGCTAACTGGGGCCGCCGCACCCCAACCGTCTTCCACTTGCACGACATTTTGAGCGCTGAACATTTTTCCGCGACCAACCTCTCACTCCTCGTCCGCGCAGCCAATCGAACTCAGGCCGTCATCGCGAACTCCAAAGCCACCGCCGCCCAGTTTCGCGCCGCTGGCGGATCAGCTCCGCTCCATGTGATCCCCAACGGATTCCACCCCGCCGATTTTGACGGCGTGAGTTCCGCCGAAATCGACGCTCTCCAAACCCAATTCAATCCCGCTGGAAAAACCGTGGTTGCAATCTTCGGTCGCATCGCGCGATGGAAAGGGCAGGACCTCGTTTTGGAAGCGATCAAAGACCTTCCCGATACCTGCCTGTGGATTGTCGGCGACGCGTTGTTCACCGGCGACGATCACGACTTTCTCGCGGAGCTCAAAGAACTGGCGAAGCCGCTCGGCGCGCGTTGCCAGTTTCTCGGTTTCCGTCACGACATCGCAGCACTCATGCACGCATCGGATCTCATCGTTCACGCATCGCGCGCCGCCGAGCCGTTTGGACGCGTGATCGTTGAAGCCATGCTGTGCCGCAAGCCGGTCATCGCCACCAACGCTGGAGGCCCCGCGGAAATCGTAATTGATGGCGAAACCGGTATCCTTGTGTCCTCGGGCGACCCCGCCACGATCGCCGAGGCAATCACAAGCCTCGTCAACTCGCCGCACACTCGCTCAGAAATGGGGATCGCCGCGCGCCTCCGTGCCGAGAAGCTCTACGCTCTTCCAACGGTGCTCGCCGCAACCCGCAGCGTCATCGATTCCGTCATGAAATGAAACTCGCACTCGCGCACGATTACCTCATCCAAATGGGCGGCGGGGAACGCGTCGTTGCCGCCATGCACACGGCCTATCCCGAAGCCCCCATCTACACGAGTGCCGTGGATCGCCCAAGGCTTTTTGATGCTTTCCAAGATGCCGACATCCGCACCTCGTGGATGCAGTCTCTACCCTTCATCACCCATCATGCGCACGTCAAAAAATACTTCGCGCTCTATCCCCTCGCCTTTCGTTCGATGCGTCCGGCTGAGGCCGACATCGCCTGGATCAGCTGTAGCACATTTGCAAAGTTCCTCAAGTTCCCGCCCGCCACGAGAACCGTTTGCTACCTTCACAACACCACGCGCTTTTTGTGGCAGACCGACGACTACCTCGACTACGAGGTGACGCCCGGCACCACTAACAGCCTCATTCGCAGATTCCTCCCAGCTCTGCGTGAGGCAGATCGGGCCGCAACGTCAGGCATGGATGTCCTGATTGCCAATTCCGAAAACGTCCGCCAACGCGTCCGGCGCTGCTACTCGCTCGATGCCGTCGTCATCAATCCGCCGGTCGAAACCCTGCGCTTTACCATCTCGACTCAAGACGACGGCTACTACCTCATCGTCTCACGCTTGCTCGGTTACAAACAAATCGACCTCGCCATTCGTGCATTCAACGCCAATGGCAAACGCCTCGTGATCGTTGGCAATGGACCTTATCTCTCCAACCTCC
>JBBRHN010000301.1:0-3523 GCA_038222685.1 Chthoniobacterales bacterium
CATTTTTGCGGAGCCGATGTTGGAGGATTTCACGAGAATGTCATGAACGCTCATGGACCCGTAGCCGTGGTGATCTTTGAGAATGCGACCGCCGTAGGCAAATTGTCCGTTCTCGCAGAAGATCGACGTCTTATCGTTGACCTTGCCTTCGTTGAGCGCTCCAGAGGCAACGACGATTTTAAACGTCGAACCCGGCTCAACCATGTCGATGATCGCGCGGTTTTTCATTTGCTCCGCTAACGCCGTCCCTGGGCTGTTCGGATCAAAACACGGACGGCTTGCCATCGCCAGCACCTCGCCAGTTTTTGGATCCACCATCACGGCCACCGCCATGTCGGGTTTGAGATCGCGGAAGGCCGTCTCGAGCTCATCCTCGACGATGGCCTGCAACCCCATATCGATTGTCAGGCGCACGTTGCGGCCATTTTCCGCCCCTTCCTCTTGGCCGCGATAGAGCATGATTTCACGGCCCTTACGATCTCGCTCGATGAAGCGGTATCCGTCCCGGCCGCGAAGTTGCGATTCCATTGTTAACTCAACACCCTGAACCCCGTTGTTGTCGTGATCCAGAAAGCCGAGGACATGGCCGAGAATCTGGCCGTTGGGATAGATGCGAATAGCGTCCTGCTCGAAATAGATCCCGCGCATATCGGCCTTCTGCATTGCCAAGCCCAGCGCCTGCGCTTTGTCATCGGGCACACCCCGGCGGAGAACGACGTATTTGCGATCCGTCTTGAGCTTTTCTGCAAGCTCTCCGGCGGGCATTTCGAGAAACGGAGCCGCCAGCGCGGCGAGCGCATCGGCATCCTTGATGTGCGAACCATCCGCCACGACTGTGCGCACGGGAAGATTCGAAGCCAATAGCTCTCCGTTGCGGTCAAAAATCAGCCCGCGCCGGGCGTGGATGACCTGGCGCATCGTGTGCTTTTGCGCGGCAAGCGCGGCGTATTCATCGTGTTTTTCAACCTGAAGATAAACGAGGCGCGCGGAGAAAATCGTGAAGATCAGGGCAATAACGCCGCAGGCAATGCCCGCGCGCGTGCGTGCCTTCAACCTCATTGGCGCAGCCCCTCGTTAAACGCCGTCCGCAGCACGCCATCCCGCACGGCCTCGGTCGGCGGGGTCAGTCGCGCGATGGCGATATCCTGAATCGGTTTGACCGTGATAAACCCGTCGGCCACGCGCTGCTGCAAAGTCCGCCGCGAGGACAGCTCGGTCACGCGTGCGAGCAATACTTCGTTAGCGGCACGCACCTCTTTTACGCGTCGCTCGACTTGGCGAATCTCTTCACCGAGTGCAAACTGTTGGTTCTTGATGTAAACATATACGAGCCCCGCTCCCCCGCACAGAAGGGCGATGAGCAGCCACCGGATCAGCGACGGCATGTGCACGGGATTCACTTGTTTACGGCGATTGGATGAGGTGTTCATGATATTTGCGGGCTCTCAATTTTTTCCACGACCCGGAGCTTGGCGCTTCGGGCGCGGGGGTTACTGTCGGTTTCTTCGACGCCGGCATCGATAGGATGCGGCGTCAGCAAACGAAAGATTCGGTTGGGATTGCGGCGCGGCTCCGGCCACTCGGGGCGGTCAATCCACTCCTGGCTGCGCTCTTTGAAAAAATGCTTCACGATCCGGTCTTCCAGCGAGTGAAACGTGATCACACCAAAGCGCGCGCCCGGCACGAGCAGCGCGGGGATGCCGGCTAGGGCCTCTTGCAACGCGCCCAATTCGTCGTTCACCGCCACGCGCAATGCCTGAAACACTTTAGTCGCCGGATGCCGTGCGCCGGTGCGCGGCACCACTGAGGAAACCGCCGCCGCGAGGTCGAACGTGGTCTCGAACGGGTGTTGCACCCGCAGCGAAACAATCCGCGCTGCCACCTGCGCTGCCCGCGGCTCTTCGCCGTATTCTTTGAAAATTCGCGCCAGCTCTGCCGCCTGCCAGGTGTTCACCAAATCCGCTGCCGTCTGCGCCGTCGCCTGTCCCATCCGCATGTCCAGCGGGCCGTCTTTCATAAACGCAAAGCCTCGGCTTGCATCGTTGAGTTGATGCGATGAAACGCCGATATCCAGCAACGCGCCTCCCAGCCCGCGCCGCTCCCCGAGCGACTCCAAAACCGACGCCGCATTGCGGAAATTCCCCTCGACCAACCGCACTCGGCTGCCGAATCGCGCCAACCGCGCGCCCGCGGCCTCAATGGCGTCCGTGTCCTGATCGAGCCCGATGACCTCGGCCCCCGCGTCCAGAAATATTTCGGTGTGCCCTCCGCCGCCCAACGTCCCGTCGAGCATCAGCATGCCCGCAGACGGACGCAGCAAGGCGCAGACCTCTTCCGTCATCACCGGCACGTGGTAGGTGCGGCTCGATGCGTCAGGGCTTTCCAAGTTGATTCCCAGCAGGTCTTCGAAGTCCAAGAAGTTCATATGCGTTGCGAGGGCGAATCTTGATTGCGGCGTGACCGGGCGGCTTGCCGTCGGTTGTTTTTTCGGCATTGAATCCAAAAAAAAACGACCGGCCGCCCTTTGCCATCAGTTCAGCCTCCTCATGGTTTAATGCCTTTCATTAGGTGTCTTAAAATTACAGTCCGCTCAATTCTGCCGCGCGTTTGAAGATTTCGCGGCTTGCCGCGCGGGTTGCGTCGTGACGATCCTTCGCCCAGATTTCGAACCGGCTCTCGGCTCCCACAAAAACCACGTCGCCCGCGAGTCCGGCCTCTTCACAATGCGATTCAGGCAACAAAATCCGGCCCTGTTTATCCGTCGTCACCGCGTGCGCCTCGCTCGAAATTTCCCGAATCGCCATTCGGCGCTCCTGCGGAGTCATCGGTAAATCCTGAAAAACTTTCTTCCAGTTCGCCAGTTCCTCCCGTCCCATCACCATTAAGTAGCCCTCCATCGGATGGGGCACCACGTGGAACTCCACGCCTTCTCCCGAAACCCACGCCGACGGGATCGCCACACGTTTCTTCGCGTCCAAAGAACGCGGAAACCTGCCGAAATATTGCGGTGGTGGTGAGGGGTCTTGACTCATGAAAAAGAGGTTCGTCGTGGCACAAATCACCACAACGCCCCACTTTTACCCACTTTTTATCCTGCGGGTCAATCTAAATTCTTCACCGTTCGCTAAATATGCGTAATAACCCTAAAAAGCAAAAGCTCAATCCGAAAAGTTTTTATTTCAACCGATTTACGACATGGTGCCCGGGCACTCCCTTTCCCCGGTGCTGGCGCAAGCCTTTTTCTGTTCCGTCGACGCTTCTTTTGCGTAATTCGCATTTCCCCTGTTGGAAAAGTCTGGATCCCGAAAGGTGTTTAATCTCGGGGCGGCGGTCGGGTAAATTGCCGACATGAGTTTAACGGAAATCAAAACCGCAGTGATCGGCAAAATGCTTGGCGACAATTATCCCGCACATTGTTCCACGCAGCAGAGAGGGAGCATGGTTCTTTTCCAACACAACCGATAAGAGCCATCCGCCGGCGAGATGTTGCACAATTGTCGTTGAGGGGCAGTTTTAATTGTCG
>JBBRHN010000302.1:0-3506 GCA_038222685.1 Chthoniobacterales bacterium
GGTTGGGGCTCGGCGAGATCCGGCATGGGATCAATGAGGACGATCCTTGCCCCGACCGCAAGCTGCAAGTGTTTGTCGCGGCTTGGCAAACGCAGCCTCGACGCTATGGTGGGCGGCTTGAAACCGGTTGTTTTGTTTTTCGTTTTCCTGACCGCGGCGGTGGCAGAGACGTTTTATGTTGCGGCGGATGGTGACGATGCCAACGACGGGAGCCAGGCGGCACCTTGGCGAACGATTGGGCATGCGGTCGATAGCGAGCAGGTCGGTGGCGGCGGCGAGATTGTGGTCTCAGCCGGACGTTATGATGGGCCGCTGGAGATTCGCGGGGAGTTTGGAGGTTCGCTTCGAATCCGGGGTCTCGCGGGCGCGCGGATTGAGATGACGACGGCGGAGGATGCGGTAGAGATTGGGGAGAGCGGCCGCGTGATTTTCGAGGGATTCGAGATTCACACTGCCGGTGGCACGGCGGTGCGCGTGTCGGGATTCGCGAGGGGTGTGGTGGTGCGGGCGGTGAAGATTTTTTCCGACGGATGCGGAGACGGGATCGTGGTGGAACGCGCGGCGAACGCGTTAGTGGAACGCAATGCGATTCGCGGGGCGAGGAACGGCATCGTGCTCGGCGGGGTGGGGGCTGTCGTGCGCAGCAACGTTGTCTCGGACTCGCGCGTCGCCGGAGTGGTGCTCGGGCGCGACCGTCGGGCGGTGTCCCCGCTGGTTCAAAACAACACATTACTTAAAAATGGTGCATCGCCATCAACGGCCGGGGCGCTCTGGACCATCGATGCCCCGGGGGTGCGCGTGGAAAACAATATCATGGTCGCAGGTGCCGGACGACGGCTGTTCACGGCGGGCGCGGGCGACGCGTTTTTTTCGAACAATTTGTATTTTTCGCCGAACGAGATGTTTGGTGCGGAGTTCTCATGGAAGGAGACGACGTATTTCGGATTTACCGCGCTCCGTTTGGTGACGGGTGATCGCGATGCGATTTTTGAGAATCCGATGCTGAACGACTTGGGGGTGGCACCCACTTCGTCGGCGATTGATGGCGGGGGAGTCGGTGAGCACGCGTTGGCGCTGGATTTTTTCGAAACGCCCCGGCGGGTCGGTGCGGGTGTCGACGTCGGAGCGCATGAGTTCTCCAATCCCGGCGGGCTTCGGGTTTCCGGCAATCAGATCGTCCATCAAAACCGGGTTGTGCGCCTGCGCGGGGTTGGGGTGGGCGACCCCGTTCTCGACCGCCGGGATCGTCCGCTTGCCGACTACCGGATTTTGCGTGAGCGGTGGAATGCGAACACGGTTCGTCTGAGTGTGCATCCGTTGATTTGGAGGGATGCGGAGGAGTTTGGCGGACGCGAGGAAGTGTTTCGGTGGTTTCGGCATGAGATCGATGCGGCGCTGCGAGCCGGGCACTATGTGATTCTCGACTGGCACATCACGGGTTGGCCCGATGGCTTTGCGAGGTCGTCTGAGCCTGGCGAACCCGAGGGTTTGCATGATTCTAGTTTTGAGTTGGCCAGGGATTTTTGGGACGCGGCGGCGAGAGAGTTTGGCGGTGACGGGCGGATAGCGTTTGAGCTTTGGAACGAGCCAGTGAGGGGGCCGGATGACTGGAAGCCGAATCCGGCGGACTGGAATGAGCTCCGCCCGTTTCTCGAAGAACTCACGGAAATCGTGAGGCGGCATTCACAAAATCTGGTGATCGTGAGCGGCGGTAACTGGGCCTACGGTCTTGCAGGAATCCGGGAAAACCCGCCTTCGGGCGCCAACACGGCGATTGCGTGGCATGTCTATGCGGGGAAGGAGCTGAACGACGAAAAACGTTGGGCCCTCGCGTTTGATGACATCAATCGCGATTTCCCCGTGATCGTGACCGAGTGGGGATTTGAAGAAAACGGGCAGCCGCACTACCGGGGCAACTACGAGGACTTTGGCGAGAAATTCGCGCGCCGCTGGTTGATCGGTCGCGATCTCCATTGGGTCGCGTGGTGTTGGCACCCGACGGTGGGCCCGCCTCTGCTCGAGTCGGATTGGAAAACGCCTACGACGTTTGGTTCAGTGGTCGGAAAAATGCTCCGGGCGAACCCGAGAAAAGTGTATATCCCGCCCGCCAGCATTTCTCCAAACGGAAAGCCAGTGCCCGGTTACAGCCCTTTGTCGATCAACTGAAAGATCTCCGTGTTGTCTCGGAATCCCGTGAAGGTTTCCGATCCCGGCCCGGTGCTCAGCACAAGAGAATCCTCAGCCGTGCCGATGGCCGATGCAGTGCGAAACGCGGAGGGTTCTGCGGAGACAACGCCGTCTGGCGAAGCCGTGGTGCCTGAGCCTGGGCCGGTGGACCAAGTGATCGATGCCACGCCCTGAGCGTTGATGCCGAGGACGCCTGCGCCCTTGTCGTTACGGAACGGAAATCCATTGAGCCGCAGGCCGCCGAGCGCCTGTTTGCCGGCGACAATGATGAGTGCTTCGTCGCCCGCGTATTCGAGTGCCGTGCTGACCGCGAGATCAAGGGAGATGAGCTCGCGCAACATGCGTTCGCCTTCGTTGTTGGCAGCAGCTTTTCCGGCCAGGCCGGCGTCCACAACGAGGAGGTAGCCTTTGCGGTTGTATTGGAGGAAACGAATTGCCTGCAGCACCATTTCGGAGAGCGATGGTTGCGCGCCGGAGCTCGTGATCTCATCGGCGAAGCCCAGATCGCCGCTGCTGAAAAGGCCTAGGACTTTCGGCGCGCGCCAGACTGGGGTGCTATCCATTTCGGATCTATTGCGGACGATGTCGTAGCCCTTGTTGCGCATTTCCAGAATCAGGTCGCGCCCGTCACGGCGGCGTCCGTCTTTAAAATCGGGCAAAAAATCCGCCGCCCCGCCGCCGAGCAACACGTTGATGTTAGAAGCAGTCGCGAGATTCTCGGCAATGCGCTCGGAGTCCAACGGATCGCTCGTTTTCGCAAAAAACGCCGCCGCCGTGGGTGCCGTGAGCGAGGCATTTGTGACGAGCCCTGTCGCGCGCCCCTTCTCGCGGGCCCGGTCGATGAGCGTGACCAGCGCGCGCCCCGTCGAATCAATTCCGAGCGTGCGGTTGTTGATTTTTTGTCCCGTCGCAATCATCGCCGCCGCAGAGGCTGAGTCCGCCACCGCAAAATCATTGGCCTGGGTGGAAATGAGCGCGAGGTGAGGCATCCGCTCAATACGAAGACGGTGATCGGCGCCACCCTCGTAAATACGCGCGGGCGTCAGCGCCGACGCGGTGAGGTTATCGGACAAAAACAAAATCACCGCAAACGGACGCTGGACGACCCAATTCACGTAGAACGCAACCCCTAGCGCGAGGAAGATTCCGAGGCATCCCAACGCGAGCAGGCGGTTGCGAAGTTTTTTGTTCATTGAAAACATTTGCGTGCCAACCGCCTTCAGGGCAATATCCTTTTCCTGTTTGCCCTGTGGTGTAATGGTAACACAGCGGCCTTTGGAGCCGTTATTCATGGTTCGAGTCCATGCGGGGCAGCCACT
>JBBRHN010000303.1:0-3487 GCA_038222685.1 Chthoniobacterales bacterium
GGGTAGCGCGCGCGGACTTTGTCGAAGATCGCGTAGAGTGCCTCGACGTGGCGCCAGAGGGTGTTTTCCTGCCGACCGTCCTTCAGGTTGAAGCCGCCTTCCCGGGCATCCAAGTTGTAATCCAGCCGGAACATGTCGAGCTGGTAGCGCTCGATGAGCCGGAAGATGGTGGATTCCACGAACTCGCATACCGCCGGCTTGGCCAGGTCAAGGATGCGTTCGACCGACTTGCCGTAGCGGGTAATGAACCAGTCTGGGTGCTCTGCGGCCAGCTTGGATGATTTTCCGGCACTTTCGATTTCGACCCACAGACCGCAGAGTAGTTTCTTGCTCCTTGCATACTCGAACACCGGGAACAGGTCGCGCGGAAGCCGGTTGCCGGCCTGCCAGTCGCCGCTGGTGTCTTCCCATGTAGTAATGGCGTCGGCATACCAGCCGGCATCGACCATGAATAGCTCGGCCCCCACTTCGGTCGCGATGTCAATTTCGCGCAGCAATCCGGTCTCCATCAATTCGTGCATCATGAATCCCCAGTGGTTGTAGATGACCGGCTGCACGCCGTCGCCGACGCGGTAGAGCACATGTCGCCGCAGATAGGCGTGCCAGCACTGCAGGGCGTCGTCAAAACTCACGTGGTTCATCCCGAAATGCACCTCAGGCAGCGTCACGGTTTCGCCCGGGGCGATCAGACGCATCGGCGCCGGACCATCCGGCCGCAGGGAAAAGATCAATTTGCTGGAACCGTTGCGCGAGTAGTCGCAGTGAAAGCTCATGCGCCAGTTGGCCGACCAGGCGAGGCCGAGCACGAGATAGCCGCCGTAAATGTTGTTATGCGCCACCGCGAAGGGGGTGGTGTAGCCGCTGCGTCCTCGCCGCGAGCCGAAACACAGTTCGGTATTGAACGGCACATCCTGCCATTGGAAGTTGCCCTCGGTGCCCCAATCGACATCCTGATTCCATCCAACCCGGTATGGCACGCCGCCGGTGTCGTGCAGGTTCTCGCGCAGGTTGTCATCCATCGGCCAGACAGTTCCGGCCAGAGGCGATACGGAGGTCAATCCCAGCGTCACGGTCTCCGAGGTGTTCCGCAGCCGCATTTGCCGACGGAAGAAACCGTTGTCCCCCGCCAGTGTGATAATTTCAAGTTCGACCGGCTTGAGGGTGTGTCGCAATAGCAGGCAGGCGCTCGGCGCATCGGTGTCGGTGACCACGGACTCGGCCAAGTCCCAGCCGGAAGCGAGAGATTCGCCGTCGATTTGCAGATCAAACGCCGCCGTGTCTTGATCTTCATCTTTCGCGTAGCAAGGAACGCCCATATCCATAAATGAGGCGGCGATGAGTCGGCCGTCGCGCAGCCGTTCGGTATAGTGGGTCGCGCCCGAGTGGTAGCGCCACCCGCGAACCGGTTCGGTCAATTCGGTTATCCTGGCTGTCGTGCGTGCGGTCTCTTTTTCCTGCGACTTCCCGGTAATTTCGCTGTTCATAATAGTGGCCATCCTTTTAAAAGTTTAGGAAGCTGAAGATTGCATTTTTTGATGTCCTGTGCAGCTTTTTCGGTATCGGCCTCGCATCATCGCCGATTTGCCGTCATGCCGTGCGGTCTGATTGCCGGGCACCGCCAAAGGGATTCCCGACTTCTTCCTTCGCTCGATCCGAATAGGACTTGCTGCATGGTCGGCATTAGATCAACCCTCTGCGTCACAACCCCCTCCTTCATGGCGCTTTTGTTTTGAGGTGATTTTCGATGCGAGAAGAGGATGGTTCGTCATCGGATGGACTTTCGGAAAGAAGAAAGGCGCGGGTTTGGGGGGCTTGGAGAACAAATTCGATTTTATTACTGGTGCCCAATAATTCTCCACTTATCAAATCGCGAACGGAAGACATCCGGGGGAGATGGATTGTTTTGGGTCCGCTTTTTATGCTGTGCAGGGCGACCACCTCGCGGCTTGCCATAAGAACGTCATTCGATTCGCTGTAAATATATGCACCGGCAAAACGGGCAATATTCCGCCAGAGATTGGCCGGCAGGGGAACGGTGGCGGTAAAAAGGGAAATCCAGCCGGTTGATGGCGATCCCTCCTGCCGAAAATCTTTTAATGCCAGACCCCCCCGAGCTTTTCCGGATCGTCCGTGGCATGTCCCGAGAATTCGCCCGTCCCGGGGAGTCATTAAAGGTCCGTAGGCAAGTGGTGTCCCGAAAAATGTGTCAGCCGGGAGGTTGGCAGTGATGGGATGCTCAAAGTCGGTAACCTGAACGAGCCTGGGATCGTTAATGTCCAGAAAGTCGAAGGCAAAGCCGGTGAGTTCTTCGGCCGCGTCGATGCCAATCTTTGTCCCGTCCGAGATTCCCGAGCCTGGTCCCCAGAGAACGAGATGGCCATTCGTGAAAACTTTCGACCTCAGCAGATCGAGCTTTTCCGGAGTCACCCGGAAGAGATTCGGAAAATAGAAAACGCGGTGTTCGGGAAACTGGGAAAGGGCGAGGTCTTCGAGCAAATAGATCCGATAGGGAACGCCGCAGCGCGAGAGCCCGGTTTTGAGGTCCGCGAGTATCGCTTGGTGGAGGAAAGATCCGTTTCCATTGGTGTCGAGGACGGATCGATCATCTAGGATGACCGCGATGCCGGGCACCGTGGTGTGAGGCAACTCCGCTGACTCCCGGAGCACGTCAGTCGAGCGCTTGATCGTGCGGTGAATGGCCGGATCTCCATACCAGTTCCCGACAAGATCCATCCAATAGGGATTGAATCCGCGGGTCAGGGCGGCGGCGACATTCCGCCAGTTGATGGCTTCAAACTCGATAAGGTTGCGCGCGGTGCCATAGAAGCCTTTCTCCACGTCGTCGTGGTATGTCCGGATGTCGCATTCGGCAAAAAAAGCTTTGCCGCGCAGGACGATTGAATCAACGATGCCCTCTGGCTCCGTGATTCCGCCGACCCCGCGTAGCTGGTAATCGATTGGCGTCACGACGCCGCCAAGAGCGGGATGATCGAGAAGCGTTGCGACGCCCTGATTGCCCGCCGCTGCCAAAGTTTCCGGCCAGGCGAAGGGATAGGGGTAAGTGGGATCGAAAAATGCAAAATTATGCCAGCCCGCCATGGCCTGTTTGAAGGCATCGATGAGAATGACACGGGGCTCGATCGTGGCGGCTTGAAGGGTGTCGAGCAACTGCGCGACTCCACTGCGGAAGAGGCGTCCAAGAAGTTCGAGATAGTCGGCCAGAGGCTGGTGTGCGGGTCCCGCTTCCCAATACCGAATTGCCGCAACGTCTTCCACCCTGCCACGCAGACGATCCGTGGGAATTGTAGCGGTATCAAAATCTAGAGTCTCGTTGCCATGGGCACTTCGGAGGTGTGCGATTGTGGCATACTTTTCGCGTAGCCAAGCCCGCCAGCGGGCGACCATTACCGGGCTATGATCAAACAGTTTCCCTTCAAACAAATACGGGGGTGTTCCCTCATGGTCGAGTCCATACCAGTAGCCGATC
>JBBRHN010000304.1:0-3472 GCA_038222685.1 Chthoniobacterales bacterium
TTGGTAGGGTTTGAGTCCGAAGTGAACGACCAGTGGCACGAGGGCAAGGCCGAGCACAAGCATGAGGATGAGCCAGCGCTTCGGAATGCCACCGACGAACATCATCGCCAGCGCCACTGGCACCCAAACGATGCACGATCCTAAGTCCGGCTGGATGAGAATGAGCAGCCAAGGCGGGCCCACGATCGCGCCGCAACTCAATATCCGCAGTGCGGTCGGCATCTGGCGGGAACTTTGCAAAAAAACAGCTAGCGTAAGAATTCCGGCGATGACCGCCAGTTGCGACGGCTGAAAACTCATCGGGCCGAGATCGATCCAACTGCGCGCACCGTAGCGTTTCTCACCGATTAACATCGTGAGCACAAGCCCGAGCATCCCGAGCACGTAGAGCGGAATCGCACCGTAACGCACCCAGCGGTAATCCACGAGCGAGACCGCAAAAAAGATCGGCAGACAGAGAAGAATCCACGTGAGCTGCGAAGTCCAAAAATTATGCTCGCGCATCCATGTCGCACTGTAGATGGCGTAAACCCCGAAGCCGAGAAGTGCCAGCATGAGCCCCAAGAGGAGCCAGTTCATTCGGAGAAAGTTGCGGAGCAGAGGATGAAGAATCACGCGAGCTGCGGCACGGCGGCCAGGAGAGATTTTGTGTAGTCGTTTTGAGGGTCGTTGTAAATCGCTTCGGCGGACGCGGACTCGACGATTTTCCCATGGTGCATCACAAGGACGTGGTCGCTGATGTGCTCAACTACGGCGAGATCGTGTGCGATGAAAAGATAAGCGATGCCGAATTGAGCTTGGAGATCCTGGAGAAGATTCACAATCTGCGCCTGAACACTCACATCGAGCGCGCTGACAGGTTCGTCGCAAACGATGAATTTCGGCTCGACCGCGAGTGCCCGCGCAATGCCAATGCGCTGCCGTTGCCCGCCGCTGAACTCGTGCGGATACCGGCGCACCATTTCGGGTTGGAGGCCAACGAGGCGGAGCAATTCCGCAACTCGGTCGTGACGCTCTGAGGCTGCCATTTTTTTAAAATGAATCTCCAGCGCCTCGCCGACAATTTCGCCCACGGGCAGGCGCGGATTGAGCGAGCCAAACGGATCTTGAAAAATCATCTGCATCTCGCGGCGCAACGGGCGGAACTTCGACTCGCTGAGCGGGAGGATTTCGTTGCCCTCGTAGATCACCGAGCCCGACGTGGCGGGGATGAGCTTGAGAATCGTGCGACCCACGGTTGTTTTTCCGCTCCCGCTCTCCCCGACAAGACCGACCGTTTGCCCGGCCTCTACAGAAAAACTCACGCCGTCCACGGCGCGGATTTCCGCGATTTTGCGGCGGAAGACACCGCCAAAAACCGGAAACCACGTGCAAAGATTTTGAACCTCGAGAAGGGCCATGAACGACGGACCGTAGCGCGCCTGCTGCGACTTGTCAGCACCGATCATGCCGCGATCTCAATCCGCGCAACAATTGCATTGAAATTCCAGCCTGCCTCCAGAAGGATGCCGGGCATGATCGAACGAGCAATTGTTTTCGAGCCGATTGCCATGGAGCGCGTCTGGGGCGGACGTCGTTTTGAGTCACTCGTAGGCAAGCCGCTTCCGCACGGAACGCCCATCGGTGAGCTGTGGGAGGTCGTCGATCGCGAAGACGCCCAGAGCGTTGTCCACCAAGGCCCGCTGGCTGGAAAAACCCTGCATCAACTCTGGGCGGAGCACCGTGCAGAGGTCTTCGGTGAGGAATACGTGGGACATTCGTCGGAGCGCTTCCCACTTCTCATCAAGCTCCTCGACGCCCGCGAGCGGCTCTCCGTGCAAGTGCATCCGCCGAATCACCTCGCCGCCTCTCTCGGCGGAGAACCAAAGACCGAGGTGTGGTATTTCCTCGACGCCCTGCCGGGCGCACAAATTTACGCCGGACTAAAAAAAGGTGTTACACGCTCCGAATTCGAAAGCCTCCTGCGCAGCGGCGATGTCGAACGCGCTCTTCATGAGATTCCCGTCCAAACAGGCGAAAGTATTTTTATCCCCAGCGGGCGCCTCCATGCTATCGGCGAAGGCAACCTCATCGTTGAAGTGCAGCAGAACAGCGATACGACTTACCGCGTGTTTGATTGGAACCGACTCGGGCTCGACGGACGCCCCCGTGCTCTCCATATCGAAGCCTCGCTGGCCTCGATCGAATTCGACGACTTCGAACCCGAGGTTGCTTCAAAAGAGGAATCCCTCATCGCGGATTGTGCTTTTTTTCGCGTTGAAAAAATTAGCTTTACGGAGCCGTGCGATCTCCGCCCGGCCGGACGTTTCGCGTTGGTCACTGTGCTCTCGGGGCGCGTGGACTGCGGCGGTGAGGCGTTCCAGCGCGGACAGTTCTTTTTGGTTCCGGCGGATTGCGCCGTGCCGCTTCTTATTGCCCCCGATGGCGAAGCAACAATTCTCCTAACCACACTTCCCACATGACCTTCCCGCCTCCCCGAATCGCACTGGCCGTCATCGCTGCATTTCTACTCGGCGCCGTTGCGCGAGCGGAGCCGCCCATCATTCCAGATCCGCTCAAACCTTGGGTGGATTGGGTTTTGTGGAACGAGGATAGTCGGCTGTGCCCGTCCCCGTTTAACGACCCGGCGAAGTCGCTCTGCTCGTGGCCGACGCGATTGGAGTTTCGCGCTGATGCGACGACCGGCAACTTTGATCTCGGAGTCACTGTTTATTCCACTTCGTGGATCGCTCTCCCCGGCGGGATCGACGCTTGGCCGCTCAACGTCAAGGTCAACGGCGTGCCTGCACCCGTTGTCGAACGCGAGAACGCGCCGTCCATTCGCCTGCGGCCAGGCACGTATCGCATCGAAGGAACTTACCGGTGGCACGAGATTCCCCAGCGCGTCACTCTCCCGAAAACTATTGGCGTCCTTGCGCTCCTCGTCGATGGAAAGTCCGTCGAGAGCCCAACGTGGGATGCTTCGGGCGAACTCTGGCTTAAACGCCGCAGCACCGCCGAAGAGACAGATCGTGATTTTCTCGGGGTTAAAGTTTTTTCGGTGCTCGAGGACGGAATTCCACTTTGGTTACGGAGCGAAATCGAACTCAGTGTCTCAGGAAAAAGCCGCGAGGAACAAATCGGCACCATCCTGCCGGAGGGCTGGCAACTGGCCTCCGTCGCCAGCGAGATTCCCGTCGTTGTCGATGCAGAGGGCAACCTGAAAGCGCAAGTTCGCGCTGGCCGCTGGACTGTGCGAGTCTCGGCGTTCCGCGCCGACAACCCGACCGAAATTGCCTTTGCCGCCTCGGCCAAGCCCCCAGTAACCGAGGAACTTCTCGCCTTTCGCGCAAGCCCGGATTTCCGCCTCGTCGATATCGTCGGCGCGCCCTCCGTTGACGTCTCGCAAACCACGTTTCCTGATCAATGGCGCGAATTGCCGGTTTTTCGTTGGGAAATTTCGACCCCGCTCCGCATCGAAGAGCGCCTCCGC